>JBBQPV010000160.1:0-5496 GCA_038216925.1 Bdellovibrionia bacterium | reverse complement strand
ATATCGACGCTCTTAATTATCTTATTAAAATGCGAAATCTTTTTGACCTCACCCCCGCAGCCATGCCCGGTTCTGTTTTAAAAGCTCTTGAGGGTCTCTATCCATGGACCGCGTCTCAACAAGAATTAGTTAAAGATGGTGCTATTACGTTGGTAGCGGCACAAGAATATGTGAATTTTAAAATTGGCCTCAGTCCAATTTGGCTCCCGGGGAAAAACGGTGAACCTCCACTTACGGGCTTAGAAACAAAAGTGAAAGCACTTGTAAAGGATCAGGATTACACCGTTGATAAAATTGCCCAAATTATTAAAAGGTGGGCTCGCGGCGGAATGGACGGCCCAGTTCCCATTATCATTTTGGGTGGATCAAGTGGCAGTGGCAAGGACACTATTTTCCAAGCGTTCAATCAAGTTCTGTTTGGCCACACTGGAAAAGAAATGATGTTCAGTATCAGCGGCGCTAAGGATTTTGCAGTGGACTCTCTCATTAATGGTCCGCCACTGGGAAATCATTCTGACGCCAGGGTCCCCACAATTATTCAGAGAATGGCCGATGGAAATGCAAATAGTTTCATTGCATTCAACGAAGGAAAAGACTGTGCGCCGGAAGAGATGGACAAACTGAAAGTCGCCTTAGAAAGAGGGTACATGCAGTCCATGGGAACTGACCCACGCCCCTATCGTTTTCGATTTCCGGTTTTTATTATGGGTCAGTGGGGCGAAGAATTATTTGCCGGCCTGACTGACGGTGAAATTCGAAGTAAATTAGAATCAATGGATCAAAAACATGTGGACGAATTATTTTTAAATCCCAACACAGGTAAAAAAGGAAAAGTCTCCCGCGCCTTTCTGCAAAGAGCAAAGGTGAATGGCGGAGTGTTTGTCATTGCACCGGTATCTAAGCCTCAGTACGTGGAGATTGTTAAAAACTTAGTTATAGACATTCAAAAAGAACGGGCCGCAAACAATAATATCAAAATAGAAGTTACTCAGCGCACCGCCGAATTTATTGTAAAACTCACAGACAGTTTATCTGAAGACACCAGAGGACTGAAGGGTTCCACTAACAGCATTGTGTGGGGTTCAATATCCGATGCGATGGAGCGCGGTCTACCTTCCATTAATGTTTCTGTTCGGGTAGATGTACGCATGGGAAAAGTTATCGTGCAGCATCTCGACGAGCAAGGCCGCCTCATAAAAACCTACGCCTTTGATCCTAAAAGAGTCCATCTCTCAAAATTTTGCGGCCCCGCCCTCAACCTTTAAGGTACCGGTGTACCTGAGAGGGCGCGGTTGACGGCTTCAAAAAGTTCATTTTGGTTGAAGGGTTTGGCAAAGACTGCAGCCGCACCTCTTTTGTAGGCTTCTTCAACTGAAAAGTCAGAAAACCCAGTAATAAAAAGAACCACCGGTAGCAGTTTACTTTTCTCTCGCACCTTCATAAGTAGGTCTGCGCCATTACCGCCGGGCATTTGTATGTCGCTAATGATAAGATCCACCCTATTGGTATTCACGAGTTCAAAAGCGTCTACACCGTTTGCGGCCTCAAGAACGTTGTAGCCCTTTTTCTTGAATTGATAACTCAGGATCTCCCTGAGGTCCACTTCATCGTCTACAATGAGGATTGTGTAATCTTTAGTGTTCAACTTAACCTACCTTCTTCATATTATTTTGAGATTTAGGCAGCTGAATTACAAATTTAGTATTTTTGCATTTTTCATCTAACCAAAATTTTCCATGATGAGCCTCTATGATGCCTTTGGATATACTCAAACCTAATCCGGTCCCCTTGCCAATTTCTTTAGTTGTGAAAAAAGGCTGAAACATTTTCTCGCGCACATGTGCAGGAATTCCAGAGCCACTATCAGTAAGAATAATATCTACCCCGTCCTGAGTTTCATTGATTTGAATTTTTATCCACTTTTCGCTTAGTGGTTCAATGGCATCATAGGTATTGTTTAGAAGATTGACTAACACCTGAACCAATTGAATTTGATTGCACACAATCAAACCTTCGGGATTGGACACTTCAAGATGAATTGGAATATTATGAACTTTAAACTTTTCTCGACATAAAGCTAAAGTTTCCTCCAGCAGAAAATTGGCGGTTACTGCCACAAAAGGATCATCGTTTCCGTCTCTTGAAAAAACTCGAAGCCCAGTAATAATTTTTGCGATCCTCTCAGCAGTTAAAATTATTTTATCCGTAAGTTTTATCCCGAGCGCAATATTAAAATCCCCCGCTAAAGACTCTTTGAGAATATTTGCATTTCCATGAATAATGGCTAATGGATTATTTATTTCATGGGCCACACCTCCGGCCATTTCTCCCAACGCAACAAGTTTAGCGCTGGTGATAGCCCTTGCCCTTTCTATTTCAAGTTCTTTAATTGTTTGTTGAACTTTATTTTCCAGCTGACTTGTGTACTTAAGTAGGTCCTGATTCAAGTTCCATTTTGTGGTCAATGACATGGCCATCTGTTGAACTTCTACTGAGTCAAAGGGCTTTTTTAAACAAAGGATCTTGTCACTCACTCCTAGGCGATTAGTTACGTCTTGAAACGAATGGTCTGAGTATGCGGTACAAATGACCATTTCTGTAGAGGGGAGCTCTTTCCAAATTCTTGCGATGGCTTCGATTCCATCAATTCCCGGAGGCATGCGCACGTCCATGAAAATCAGGGCATAAGGTTTTCCATCGGCCGCCGCCTTCATCGCCTTTTCCAGACCATCTATTCCCTGACTTGCAAAATCTAAATCATAATCGATAGTAGCTAATGGTTTATTGGGCTTGTCTCCAAAAAGATCTTCTGCCATCTTTTCAGTTTCATTTTTAAGAGAGCTATTTTCCCTCTGTAATACCTTACGAAAGTCGTCATGAAGGGACTCATTATCATCAACAATCAAGATTCTTCGATTCATATAGCGTCACTTCCCTGGGTTGACATTGAGGCCCTTCCTTAGAGGTTGGTATCCACAAACTTCTCGGTGCATAATTCTTCCCTATAAGTTTAAGAGAAGTATAAGGCGGCGTAACACGTCACCAAATCATCTAGGGCAGCTTTTAAGTCGGTCAAATTAACGAAATTTAGATCAAACTGATTAACTATTAGATAAAATTTTCGAATTTACTAAGGTCCTGCTGCACCGTTCCGATACCTACTTATAGGCTCTAATTGTAGGACGTGGAGGGTACGTATGGTTTTAAAGATTTTTCTTATCGTTATATCTATCTCAATGTTGTCCTTCCTTGCACACGCTGGGGAAGTTAGTAAAACCGGTCACAAAAAAGTCGTTATTATAGACTTTAGTGAGGAAGCTGTACAAAAAGGTCCTCATATTTCACCGGAAGATTCTATCGTAATAGACGCGCAATCAGCTCTGGAAGCGAGGATGCTGGCCAGCGTGGAGCAATCTATTCCGGAGTAAGAAGTCTTGGGGATTTAGTGGGGGGAACTATCACATGATTAGATTTTATCTAATTGCCATTGGTTTTTTTTCGATTCTGACGGGCACATCTATGGCCGATCCTGTGAATCAAAAGTCAGCGGCGAAAAGAAATATTATTAAATTGGAAGGCAGCCCCTCTCTTAAACTTAAAGAAGGGGTCCGCCTCTCTGCCGAAGAGGCCGCTTCCGAAGCTGCCAAATCACGATTCAAGTCGAGAATGATCGCCAACACGGGGCAACCTATTCCCGAATAGCGAATTTCCTTTCTTTTTTCCGCGGCTTCGTAAAAACTCCTTTCAATGACATTTGAAAATTGGATCATTGGCATTCATAGCGATCTTAAAATCCCGTCCGTCCAATCAGTGCTTAAGCTATCTGAGGAAGGCGGAACTGTTCCTTTCATTGCTAGATACAGAAAAGAGCAGACTGGGAATTTAGATGAAGTGGCAATCCGAAATATTATTGATGGTAAGGAAAAATATGATGAAATCATTAAGCGTCAATCCTTCATCATCCAGGAAATTAAAAAGCAAGATAAGTTAACTCAACAACTAAATTTAAAAATATCGTCCACTTTTAACTTGAGTATCTTGGAAGACATTTATCTTCCCTATAAACAGAAGAGAAAAACAAAATCTGCAAAGGCAAAGGAGGCGGGACTTGAGCCCTTAGCACTTCTGATTTGGGATTGGGGCCACGGCGGGAAAGTACCTCCTGAAAGTCTTGAAAAATGCGCAGAGAAGTTTATCAGTATAGAAAAGGGCATCGGCGATATTGCGGCTGCGTTGCAGGGTGCACAAGATATTATTATTGAAAAACTATCTGAGACCGAATCATTAAGACAATTTGTTAGAGAGTACACTTTCAAAAATGGATATGTGAAAGCGGAGGCTGGAAGCAAACCCCAGCCTCATAGTAAATTTGAAAAATATTTTGATTTTGAAGAGAAAATTTCCAATTTGCTATTGCCTCAAAATTCCCATCGTTACTTAGCTATTAAAAGAGGGTGGCATGAGGAAGAATTGAAAGTCCACATAGGCGGTGCTAAAACCAATGGTGAATTTGACGCAGATTTACAACAGAAAGTAGAAACTGCAGCATGCTCCTCACCGAAATCGCCGGTTGGCCCGTTTCTTCATAAAGCGGCCAAACTTGCTCTTAGAGCTCACATCCAACCAAGTATTGAAGCCGAGGTCCACACGGCGCTTAAAAATATTGCCGATGAGGCCGCTATAAAAGTATTTGCGGAAAATGTAAGAAAATTATTATTGTCTCCCCCCTTTGGTTCTAAAGCCGTCTTAGGAGTTGATCCGGGAATCCGTACTGGATGTAAAATCGCAGTTATAAATGATGCGGGGAAATACTTAGCAAGTTCCGTGATGTTCACGCAGTCCGCTAAGGAAAAGTCGGAAAGTGCTCTCATGCTAAAGCACCTTCTAGCTACACAAAACATTCGTGCTATTGCTGTTGGCAATGGCACCGCAGGCAGGGAAACTGAGACATTCTTGCGTGCAACTGTAAAAGCGTTAGGTTCTCACGTGCCAGTGGTCATGGTGAATGAATCAGGTGCCAGTGTTTACAGTGCAAGCGACAACGCCAGGGAAGAATTTCCTGATTTAGATTTAACCGTGAGAGGCGCCATCTCCATTGCAAGACGGCTCCAAGACCCACTTGCAGAATTAGTGAAAGTTGACCCAAAAAGCATTGGGGTTGGTCAATATCAGCATGACGTCTCGCCTGTTGCATTGCAAAAAAATCTGGACGAAGTTGTAGATTCTTGCGTGAACGGTGTTGGTGTTAATTTAAATACGGCGTCCTATCATCTCTTAGCCCACGTCTCAGGAATCGGGCCGGGCTTAGCGAAATCGGTTGTTGAATATAGACAAAAAAAAGGTGTGTTTAAAACCCGAACAGATCTTTTAGAAGTACCCCGATTTTCTAAAAAAGTATTTGAGCAGGCAGCGGGATTTTTGAGAGTAGCCGGTGGACCAAATCCGCTAGACAACACCGGAGTACATCCTGAGCGTTATGAAATTTTAGAAAATATT
>JBBQPV010000159.1:0-5500 GCA_038216925.1 Bdellovibrionia bacterium | reverse complement strand
TTCATTGTTGCACCACCGAGACTTCTTCAGGGTGAAACTGACTTAAGAAAGTTTTAAGTTCACCCTCATTATATTTTTTTTCACTGGAAGGCACAAAAAGGACAAATCTGTCATTGGTGATTCTGAGATCCAGGGGTTTTCTTTTCAAGTTAGGAAGTCCGCAAACAAAAAACAGGGCACCAACAGTGGCAAGACCACCAAAAAGTACGGTGAGTTCAAAAGTGATTGGGATAAATGCAGGAAAAGAAATAAAAGGTTTGCCACCAATATTGATGGGCCAATCAAATGCTGACGTCCAAATTTGTAAAAGAAGTGCTGACACTGTTCCTGTGATTCCCGCAACAAAAGTCACGTAGGGAAGCCAAGAACGTTTCAATCCCATAGCGTCATCCAAACCATGCACTGGATATGGCGTAAACGCATCGTAGTTCTGAAATCCCATTTTTTCCCGAGCCGCTCTTGCGGCACTGAGGAGATCACCTTCATTTTTAAATACTGCAATCATTCCATTACTCATTTTTAATGGGCTCCTTTTTTATGTTCGCCCTTCATGACACCTTTGATTTCGGCCATGGCGATCACGGGGAGTAAGCGGCAAAAGAGAAGGAACAAAGTAAAGAACAGGCCAAAACTTCCAATGGTCACACCCCAGTCCCAAAGTGTGGGACGGTAATATCTCCATGAAGAAGGTAGGAAATCAGAATTTAAAGATGTGACAACAATCACAAAGCGCTCATACCACATCCCAATATTTACAAGTATGGAAAGGATAAACATGATTTTAATATTCCGTCTTATGGATTTAAACCAGAAGAGTTGGGGCCAGAACACGTTACAGGTAATCATAGTCCAATATGACCAAGCATAGGGACCCATAGCCCGTTGTACAAATATAAATCTCTCATACGGATTTCCACTGTACCAAGCCATGAAAAATTCTGAAGCGTAGGCATAGCCAACTAAAGATCCCGTGAGAAGGATGATCTTATTCATAGACTCTAAATGATTCACAGTAATGTAATTTTGCAGATTAAAAGTTTCCCTGGCTAAAACTAAAAGTGTCACAACCATGGCAAAACCAGAGAATATAGCACCAGCCACAAAATACGGTGGGAAAATGGTGGTGTGCCAACCGGGCATGAGAGAAACGGCAAAGTCAAAACTTACGATTGTGTGGACAGATAAAACCAGTGGGGTTGATAAACCCGCCAAAACTAAATAAGCAGTTTCATAGTGTGACCAGTGCCTATTACTGCCAGTCCAACCCATGCTTAAAGTTCCGTAGACTAATTTTCTAATTTTATTTTTTGCTCTATCTCTAATACTTGCAAGATCTGGAATGAGTCCTACGTACCAAAACACCGCACTGATTGTTAGATACGTAGAAACGGCAAAAACGTCCCATAAAAGTGGAGAGCGAAAATTCACCCAAAGAGGTCCACGATTATTTGGATAAGGGAATAACCAAAAAGCTAACCATGGCCTTCCAACGTGAATGAGTGGGAATATTCCCGCCGTCATGACCGCAAAAATGGTCATGGCTTCTGCGGACCTATTCACAGCGGTTCTCCATTTTTGCCTAAATAAAAATAAAATGGCTGAAATCAAAGTTCCCGCGTGACCAATACCAATCCAAAATACGAAATTAATAATAAAAACGCCCCAGCCAACAGGGCTATTAATTCCCAAGTTCCCAAGGCCGTTGATGATGGTCCATAAAATAGCTGCGCCACCAAAAGTAAGACCGGCAAGGGCAACGCCAAAGGCAATGTACCATTTTTTGGTAGGAAAACTTTCAAGAGGGCGGGAGATGTCTACGTTTACATCTGAAAGTGGTTTTCCACCACTGACCAGAGGTTCACGCTCAACCACCATTGCAGACGGAAGCACAGTTTCCATTAAATAATCTCCGCATTTCTAATTTTAGTTAAATACGTCACCGATGGTTTTGTATTGAGCTCCTCAAGGACATGATAAGCCCGAGGGTCCCGGGCCATTTGTGAAACTTCACTGTTTGGATCATTTATATTTCCAAAAACAATGGCGTCACTGGGACAGCTCTGCTGACATGCGGTTTTAACTTCACCATCTTGAATGCCTCGGCCAAGATTTTTAGCATTGTTTCTGGAATCTTGAATTCTCTGGATACAGAAACTGCACTTTTCCATGACCCCGCGAGATCTGACTGTGACCTCAGGATTTTGCGCCATGGTGGTTGGATAACGATTTTGTCCGCCGAAATTATATTCAAACCAGTTAAATCTGCGGACTTTATAGGGGCAGTTGTTGGCGCAGTATCTGGTCCCCACGCAGCGATTATAAATCTGAGCATTAATCCCTTCACTGTCATGCATCGTCGCAATAACGGGACAAACAGTCTCACAAGGTGCGTTTTCACAGTGCTGACAAAGCATGGGCTGGTGAACTACTTGAGGATTATCTGGTGTTCCGGTGTAATAACGGTCAATCCTAATCCAGTGCATGATTCTTCCACGGCTCACACCGTCTTTTCCAACCACTGGAACGTTATTTTCCGATTGGCAACCGATGACACAGGCGTTGCAGCCTGTGCAGGAGTTCATATCGATGGCCATAGCCCATCGATAACCTTCATATTTATGCTCAGGCCAAAGAGTAGTTAATTTTTCTTTTTCTTCATTGCCGGCATTGGGACTTTTGATCCACTCAACAAGTGAAGCCTCTTTGACAATGGGTCGACCTTCTAATGTCTGATGCTGCTGAGGAGTTGCTAAAACATATTTTTCCCCAGTTTTTGCAATTGACATGGAAGAGGTTACAAATTCCACACCTTTGTCAGAAACTGTGGAAAATTTAAAAAGATTTTTTCCAACGCCAGTGCCTATTTTACCGGCACTTTCCCTGCCATACCCTAAGGCTATGGCAATAGTCTGGTCATGAAGTCCCGGCTGAACATGTCCAGGAATCTCTAAAGTATTTTCTCCAGCCTTAATAGTAACGATGTCGCCATCTTTGAGTCCCAATTTCTGTGCGGTGGCGGGTGAGACAGAGGCATAGTTATCCCAACACATTCTTGTCACGGGATCAGGAAGTTCCTGAAGCCAAGCATTGTTAGCCATGGATCCATCGTAATTTGCAATCTGTGGATAAAACACGGCTTGCATACCAGTAGTTACTGAAGGTTTGACGGGTTTTAAATTCCCTTTGTATGTTCGCGGGGAAGAAGTTTTGGATTCTGTTGCCGATTTTCTGGAGTCACTGACACCGTCTCTTAATGAACTTTCCCAGAATGAAATAAATGACGCTTTCATTTTATTAGTTTTATAAATCGTATCTTGCCAGTTTTTCTGAACGTAGCTATGCCAGTCTTCAACGGCTTTTAATTTTCCGTTCCCTGAAATCTTCGCTACTGCTATCAGTGAATCTTGAAACGCCCTAGTATCAAAAAGCGGGCGGATTGTAGGTTGCTGGAGACTATACAAGCCTTTTTGAGGTTCAGCATCCCCCCAAGATTCTAATCCATGATGATCCGCTAAAACATAATCACTTTGAAGGGCTGTCTCATTAAGATCTGTGCCCACATACATGACGGTTGCAACCTTAGCTAGGCCAGTCTTAAATCCCGAATTTTCAGGTAAAGAATAAACCGGGTTTGCTTTATATATAATAAGAGCGTCCACCAGTCCGGCGTTCATTTCTTTTATTAAATGAGTCAACGCTTTAGAGTTCCCTTGAAATTGTAGAGAGCTTGCCGAATGATCAATAGTGACGCCATCGTTTTTAAGCATGTGATTAATAAGATTAACAGCCACCTGGGTATCAACATTGTCCGCAGCTACAACCAAAGATCGGCCCTCATTCTTCATGAGAGCTTCAGCAGCAGATTTCACGGCTTTGCCGTTAATACCCATAGCGTTTAATGAATCAGTGCGGAAATTTTTCAGGACATCGGCCATTTCACCGCTTGCAGGTAGTCCATGGGCACTCAACTCAGAGGCAATTCCTAGAGCGATGTAAAGAGAATCAGTTGGCCTGATAGGTGTCCTTACATCTGCATTTGTTCCAGTGATGGTCATGGCAGATTCAAAACTGAAAAGCTGAGAAAGAGTTTTCTTTTTCTTATTTAATTTTCTAGTGGTGGAATACTGCTTTGCAAATTCTACTGGGGAAATCCATGTGCCAAGAAAATCCGCGTCTATTGAAACAATAACATCTGCCTTGTCAAATCTGAATCTGGGAAGTGTGCGTTGCCCGAAAGAAATTTCCTGGGCGTCAATAATTGCAGACGCACCTATGGAATCATAAACAATATGTTGGCCATCAGCAAATCCAGACAAAAATTCTTTTGTTAATTTCAGCGTCGAAGGACTGTGAATTGTTTCACTGAGAATTCTCACGTGCTTTGCATTTTTTAATTTTGTGGAAACTTCACCGTCAATATTTGACCAAGCCGATTTTGCACCGGCTTCACCACGCTTAGCTGATTTAAGGGGGAAGCGCAGCCTATCGGGATCATACAAGCTAAGAATTCCGGCTTGTCCGCGCGCACAGAGCCCTCCCTTGTTCATGGGATGATCAGGATTTCCTTCAAGCTTAATGGGGCGACCTTCTCTGGTCTTCACTAAAGTTCCGCATCCTGCAGAACATTCGGTGCATGTGGAAGCATAGTAATTCGCTTGACCAAAAGTAATTTCTTGGGGCTGGTTCACGTAAGGTAAAATTTTGTGCATGGGTTTTTGAAAACAAGCTGAAGATGCGAGAGCCGTACTTGCGGCCATGAGCTTCATAAAATCTCTGCGATCAAGACCCTTTGAATCCTCTACCAATGGAGAGGAAATAAATTCCTTTCCAGCACTTTCTAAAAATGTGGGGTCCTCTGCAAAATGTTCTAATGTGGCCCAATATTTTTTTTCCATATCCATTGAACTTAATCTCCTACCTGTGACAGGTATCGCAGTTAATTGGGGCGTTATACTGGGGTTGACGATGACAGTTCACACACCATCCCATAGTAAGGGGCGCGACTTGTTTCACCCGGGCCATCTCCTGCACTTCTCCGTGACAAGTTTGGCATTTCACTCCTCGAGCTACGTGTCTTGCATGGTTGAAATAGGTAAACTCCGGAAGATCATGAACTTTGATCCACGGTATGGGTTTTCCTTCATTATAATGTTCGGTGACATATTTTATGAGTTGGCTATCGGTTTTTACTAAGCGATGACAATTGATACAAACATTCATTGCAGGAACTGTGGCATGCCGAGATTTTTCCGCAGACACGTGACAATACATACAAGGGATATTGTATTTTCCCGCATGAAGCTTATGACTAAATGGAATGGGTTGCTCTGGGGCATAGCCTTGGTTTTTTTGGGGACCGTAAAAAGCGTATGCCACACCGCCAATTACTAAGAGCAAAACCAAAACTGCAACGAGAGCTTTAGAACGAACAAAGCCGTTTGGTTTCATTTCAAGTTGAACCTTTACTTTGATTGTTAAATTATAAACACATCTAACTGTT
>JBBQPV010000158.1:0-5500 GCA_038216925.1 Bdellovibrionia bacterium | reverse complement strand
TATTGTAGGGACTATACTAGAATCGCCGAAGCTGGGACGAAGGTCTTCTCTTTAAGGATTCTTGTTGAGATCCGCGAGATACACGGTCGCGAAACCGCTTTGCCGCGCCTGGCACTGACGCGAGCGAAATCTGGCGACCGTTGAACCTTTTACCAAAATTTCTTTCGGATTTTTCAAACTTCCTCTAATTTCCTTGCGATTTTCTTTAAAAAATTATACCTTCGCTCACATGAGTAAGGCCAAACAGCAGGCATTTTTTAAACTGACAGAAAAGGCTTATGGAGGCACTCTTCAGAATAGCCGTGCCGGAAGACTGGGGCCGCGGCCACTCCATACAAAAAACACCATGCACCTCATTTTGAAATCCTCGAAAGCTGTAGGACCTTGGTCTTTTAGGTCTTCACGAAATGAAAAACAGATAAAGGTGATTATCCGGAAATTTTCGTCAAAGTTTGGGGTTAAGATTCTCTCGCTGGCCAATGTTGGGAATCATCTACACTTCCAAATTAAACTGACCAATCGATTCACCTATATACCTTTTATCAGAGCGGTCACTGCTGCGATTGCCATGGCTATAACTGGAAATAATAAATGGAATCCGACCCCCAAAACGGGCAAACGAAAAAATAAGTCCGAACGATTTTGGGACTACCGCCCTTTTTCGCGGATTGTGTTTGGGAGACGGGGTTTTTTAACTTTGAGGGATTACATCAACATCAACCAGCTAGAGGGTTTTGGATTAAGAAGGGACCGCGCCACGCTCATCCTTAAAATGGTAAACGCAAAGGGAGAATTTTCTTCAGCGTAAGGAGTGGGGCTGGCTTCTGAGATCACCACATGAAAAGACAGTGCCGCGAAGACGCATCATTCTACAAAATGAGGACGGTGCGCTGCGAGATCAAAACTTGAAGCAGAGGCAAATTCCTGATCGTTATCCATGCAAAGTCAAAAAGTCATTGAAGAACAGAACCCCATCCTCCATGAAAAGCCACAGCTGTGACGAGATCGAGGCTTGAGGTTAGAGAACGACGGCAATTGAAGCTTGCCAACTAGATGCGCCGTGTTTGTCGAGGTCGTTAAAAGGCGACTCGAAAACGCTAAGAAACTTATCGATGCTTGAAGTTAAGGTTGGTTAGCATTTTACCGTTCTGTACGTAGTCAAAGTTCTGACTGGCTGTCATGAGTGGGCGTCAGAATAATTCGCTCACGCTCAAAATGAATCACATACTTACGCGGTTTTTCTAGCACTACGTCCTGTCAAAACAAGACCAATGTCCCATGGCATCCTCATTGCTAAAGAATCTATACAACAGAGTGTATGACGTGCGACCGTCCGGGGGGATGAAAACGTGGCTGACGAAAAGAAATCAGAAGAAGTAAAACCAGTAGCGGCACCAGAGCCAAAAAAACCAATTCTACTTATTGCCATCGCAGGACTAAATATGATCTCCATGATTGCGGTTGCGATGGTGCTCTGGAGTTCACATAAAGCTGAGCAGAAAAAACCCAAAATTGAAGACGTTGTTGAAGCCGTTCATAAGGAAGATTCAAATCGCGATCCCGCATCCATTAACAAAGAAGACATTGTAGGTAAACTTGTTCCCATGGAAACGTTTCTTGTTAACCTGGCTGGAAGTCGCGGGAATAAATTAGTGAAAATGAACATCGAACTAGAAGTAGATAACAATGAAGTCATGGCTGAAATAGATAAGAGAAAACCTCAGATCAGAGACAAAGTGATCATCCTTCTCTCTAGTAAAGATTATGAATATATGAGCGGTAATAAGGGTAAGCAACTTCTGCGAACCGAAATCAAAGACATGGTGAACGAGTTTTTAGTTTCCGGAAAAATTAAAAATATTTATTTTACCGATCTGGTGGTGAACTAATGAATCAGGTTCTATCCCAGAATGAAGTTGATGCACTCCTTGCCGCAGTTTCTGAAGGCGAGGTCGCTGCGGGCGGTGATGCAGGCGGTGGTGGAGGCGGAGGCGGTAACGCTTCTGATCCCGGTGTTATAGTTTATGATTTGACCAGCCAAGATCGCATCATCCGTGGAAGAATGCCTCAGCTTGATGTCATCTATGAAAAATTCATGCGGGCATTCCGAGTGTCTTTATCTTCTGCATTGAGAAAAATTGCATCCCTCAATCATGCCTCTACAGATTTTTTAAAATTCGGTGAATTCATTAACACTTTGCCCATTCCAACGTGTATGAGCGTTCTTAGATTTAATGCCCTCAGGGGATCAGCCCTTGTGGTGGTGGAGAGTAAACTCGCCTACGCTCTAGTAGATAGTTTTCTGGGTGGAGTTGACAGACCGTACACAAAAATTGAAGGAAAAGAATTTACAGCAATAGAACTCAGTATTATCAGAAAAGTAGTTGAGCTAGCTCTGGCGGATCTAGAAACCGCATGGGCCGCAGTTGCAAAAATAGATGCAAGCTTTGTGAGAACCGAAGTTAACCCACAGTTTGTTGGAATTGTACCTCCCACGGATGTTGTTATTGCATCCACTTTTGACATTGAACTTGAAAATGCCAACGGAACAATCACCTTGGTCATTCCCTATGCCACCATTGAACCTATAAAACAAAAGTTATCCAGCGGTTTTCAAATGGAGTCAGATCAAACAGACAAGAAACTCTGGACCGCTGTTTTAAAGGAGCAATTCCTAGAAACTGACGTGGAAGTTCGCGTCAGTTTAGGGACAACAGAAATCACCATGGGCGAATTACTTAATATGCAGACGGGTGATATTATCCCCCTGGAGCAAGACGCAACCGGTGAATTAAATTTAGAAGTTGAAGGTGTGAAAAAATTTAAATGTTATTACGGAGTAAGTCACGGCAACGTGGCGGTTCAAGTTTCAAGAGAAGCGAAGGAAAAGTTTGAGTCTAGGTAAAACAGGGAGGATTTATGGCTGATAAATCAGCAGCAGCTGCTGACATTCCAGCACCGGAAGTTCAAGAGGCACCAATACCTCAAGATCTTTCCGTAGCCGCTGAAAGCGTAAGGCCTGAGAGTAGCGCCAAAGACAGAAACCTTGATTTAATAATGGATATTCCACTCAAGGTAACTGTTGAATTGGGACGCACAAAGATGGTTGTTCATGACCTTCTTGCTCTTGGCCAAGGCAGTGTAATTGAACTGACAAAACTCGCAGGGGAGCCGATGGAAGTGCTTGTCAATGACAAGCTGGTGGCTCGCGGTGAGGCTGTGGTTGTTAACGAGAAGTTTGGCGTTAGACTCACAGATATCATTTCACCCACTGAACGAATCCAGCAATTAAAGTAAAGGGATGAGAATATGAAAAAGTTCTTTTTAGGATTAAGCCTCGTTGGCTTGATGACGGGTTTCTCTGTCTTAAGTTTGGCGGAAACATCTCCAAACACAAATACTGATGCAGAAGTTTTGGCACTGGTGAATTCTGCTAAGGTTGCGGATGCTACTGCACAAGTAAAAACCGTCGGGGCAGAAAATGCTGTGGCCTCTCCAAAAACTGTAGCCCTCAGTGAAGACGAGCTCCCCGCTTTTAAAAATACCAAACTGGAAAAGAAAGAAGCCACTACTTCTGGAACTGTGCCGTGGCTAAAAATGTTTGGAAGTCTCGCTATGGTGCTGACGCTCATCTTTGGTGGAGTGTGGGGATTTAAAAAATTGCCCCAAGCCCAAAAGCTTGCCGGTAGAGCCAAGATGATTCAAGTTTTGGGACAACACCACTTGGGCGCAAAAAAATCATTGGCAGTTATCAGGGTTGCAGGAGAAACGGTTCTAGTAGGAGTTACAGACAACAATATTACTCTTATAAAAAGTCTTTCACTTTTAGATGAGGACCTTCCTGGAGAGACCACAGTAGCTAAAAATCAGAAGTTCACTCAAACCCTTCAGCAAAAATTAAATACCGAAGAAGAATTTAGTATGAAGGGAATAAAAGATATCGTCAGTGGCCGGCTTCAGCAAATGAAGGGTTATAAATGAAGCGTCTTCTTTATTTATTACCTCTACTCTTCCTTTTGGGTCACGGATCCTTGGCATTGGCAGAGGCCAAAAATGTCAATGGCGTCACACTTCCTACAATTAACTTAGGTTTTAGTTCAACGCAAAAACCTGAAGAAGTTGTTAACGTGATCAAGATTATCATGATGCTCACAGTGCTCACCTTGGCACCCGCAATCCTCATTCTCATGACAAGCTTCACACGCATCGTTATAGTTCTAGCTTTTTTAAGACAGGCTCTGGGAACTCAGCAAATGCCGCCCAATCAACTCCTCATTGGACTCGCGTTATTTTTGACATTTTTCATTATGTCTCCCGCCATTTCTGAAATTAACACCAATGCACTTCAACCCTATATGAAAGGGTCCATTTCTCAAGAAGCCGCCGGTGAAGCGGCAATGAAACCATTGAGAAAATTTATGTTTAATCAGACAAGAGATGCAGATTTGCAATTATTTGTAAAACTAGGTCATGTGGATCGCCCCCGGACAAGACAAGACGTTCCTTCACTTGTTTTGATACCGGCGTTTGTGATTTCAGAACTTAAAACATCTTTTGAGATCGGGTTTATAATTTACTTGCCCTTCCTGATTATTGACATGGTTGTGGCAAGCGTATTGATGGCCATGGGTATGATGATGGTTCCTCCCATCATCGTATCCCTTCCTTTTAAAATCATGCTGTTTGTCTTAGTAGACGGCTGGCAACTCATTGTGGGTTCTCTAGTCAAAAGTTTTGGATAAGGAAAAGTAAATGACCCCTGAATTAGTACTCACACTTGGACAGGAAACAGTAAAGACGATGCTCATGCTGGCAGCGCCCCTTCTTATCTGCGCCCTTGTTGTGGGCCTAGCGGTAAGTATTTTCCAAGCCATCACACAAATTAATGAAGCTACCTTGTCATTTGTTCCGAAGATCGTAGCCATTATCGTGACCCTGATTTTTTGCGGACCTTGGATGATTGATGTGATGAGTAGATTCACCATTTCTCTTTTTGACAATATTGTCACTTACGTGAGGTAAGAAAAGTTGTTTGAACTTTACCAGTTTAATGAGAAAGAACTTTTACTGTTTGGAATGATGCTCGTGCGCATTTCAGCATGCTTTGTTGTAATGCCTATATTTGGATCTAAAGACATTCCTGCGCCGGTGAAACTTTTATTTAGTCTTCTTGTCACGTTCATCGTGTTTATGGCCCATAAGAACACCATGATCCAAATTCCATTTGATACTAAAGATCTGATTGTGCTCATCGCACGAGAAGCATTTGTGGGCGCCTTCATTGGATTTCTCACTAGAGGTATTTTCTGGGGAGTCCAAATAGCAGGACAAATACTTGGGTTTTCATTGGGCTTCAGTGCGGCTCAACTTTTTAATCCCGCCCTTGGAGATTCTGGGACAGTCATTGAAGAGTTCCAATCTATTCTAGCGATGCTGCTTTTTTTATCGATCAACGGTCATCACTGGATGATTGAAGCTCTCACCAGAAGTTTTCAGTTGG
>JBBQPV010000157.1:0-5532 GCA_038216925.1 Bdellovibrionia bacterium | reverse complement strand
ATAAAAGAATGAAAATCATTTCGGATTACTTCTAAAAAATTTCTACCAGATCTGGGACGCGGCCCACGTGACTTACATAAAATAATTCCAGGTCGATAAAACCAGTCTCTTCTTTAATTAAGAGCCATTCTTTGCAGTTTTAAGCAGCGCTAACTGGCTTCACTTCTAAAACTAATTGATAACCAAGAATACTCAAAATTCGATGGATCGTTTCAATCGTGGGGGTCCGCCTGTGATCGCCGCTTTCAAGACGTGCAATCATGGGTTGGCTCACTTTTGCTTTTTTAGCTACTTCGGCTTGAGACAAACCAACTTTTTCACGAAGGTCGCGGATCATATGTGCCACTTGAAGATAAAATCGGCTTTCTTCATAGGCGATTTTGAACCCATCATTTTTTTTATACTTCGAAATGAGTTGATCCAAGGACTTACTTTGAATTTTCTTTTTCATGACAATACCTCTTTTAAACGTTTTCTAGCAACTTCAAGTTCTTTCTTCGGTGCCTTCTGGCCTTGTTTTTTGTAAGCGTGGAGACACATCAGTTCGACTCTGGAAAGCATCACATAAAATATCCTGTACCCACCATTTGGGGCCTTGATTTTGATCTCCCAAAGCTTTCCTTCAATTTGCCGAAACTGGCATCCGACAGCGGACAATCCATGAATCTCGACGTCCTTCATTACAGCTAAAATTGCAGCCTGATCGGCTGAAACCAAATCGCCGATGAAGTCTTCTACATAGCAGCGACCAGAATGAGAAGAAAAGAAGGAGATCTTCATCAAGCCCCATAATAACCATTTGGTTATAAATTGTCAAGTATTCAAGTTCACCAGTCCTTTTTGTAGAGAACACATTTTTAACCTTACGCGTACAAAATGAATAATGACAATCAAGTCAAGGCTTTAGGTGTTCCGAAAAGCTAATATAGCGGTTCGAAGATCAACCGCCATTTCGGAAATTTACAGTTCTTCATTTATTGACCTGCGACGAACGGGGATTCCAGATGCGTTTGAAGCTTTGAAAACCGCACAAAATTTAAAGTAGGATCAACTTAAGGATGAAATGATCTTCCATCTTGTAAAGATTCTGGTCCAAAAAGATTCAATTGATTGCCTAAAATCATATTTCCAACTGATGAAAGTATATTTGATTTAGACTCTACCGCCCAGTACATCACGCAGTTACTGTTCGTGGTGTGATGAACGTGAACTGAGTCTTCATGAGGAGTAACCATGGGCACTCCGTTATTCACCAAACCTACAGCGTGTCCAATTTCATGAACAATTGAGGCTTGTTCAACGTAACGTTGGCTTACGGAATCTCCCCCCGCAGAAGTCACCATATCCTTAAACACAAAGGCATAAGGGGAACCAGTTATTTGAATACCCAGAATGTTAGTGTTGCCTTCATAAGTTCCCTTTAACATGAATACTGAGACGTTTGCAGTCTGACCACTGATCAGAGCGGGCGCATATTGTCTCGCTAGTTTTAGAAGATCATCGTTATTCCATGTTGAGCGATTTTGGGAGGGAAATTGTGTCATTTGCGCCAGTGTCATTGGAACGGTAACAACTCTCCCCGTATGATTCTGGAAAAGTGATTGGTAACTGTTTTTAGTGATATCCCATGTCTGATTGGTTGTTAATCCAATTGGTCCAACATAAGGATCCGCGCCTAATTCATAATATACACTGACTTTAAATTCGGCGATTGCGTTGGAAAAAATTTGTTTACTGTTGGCGGCTTGCAATTGAACATTTGAACTTGAACCATTAGAGCCAGGGCCGCATCCATACCCCACGAGGACTGTTACTGGAATTAAGAAAGCCAGTAGAATTCGTAACATCAGCTATCTCATCGGCATTGCTCATGAATGTCTTTAGTGGCCGCATGTTGGCAATATCTCAGGAAGAATGGCTTTTTTACAATCGGCGTGGCGTCGAGAAGCAATTCAATTTCCCGAGCCAGGCACGAATAATGCTCTTCGAAACCTGTAGAGGTATCAATGAAAAATCTTATTACTGTGTTGATTCTACTTGGTTGTGTCACTGTAAATGCGAATCCGAATGCTGAAATACGTCCGATGACCAAACTGGAAGCCATCTTGGCCGCGGGTCCGAATGCAGAAGTGATTTATATGGTGGTTCGAACCTATCACTGGGGCGATTCTGACTCTTATAATGATTTTAGTTGGGGAGATTCCAATGCCTATTCGACTGGAACACATATTGTGGGTTTTTTCCCAAGCCTCCAGAGCATTCCGGAACGCTACGCAAAGATACTCCATCAATATCGCGTGAAGGCTGTATCAACAAGAGTTCCGTGATTAATTTACCTTCGATGCAGCAAATCGTGCTTTTCTACTCTTTTTGATTCACTAATGGCCTGGATCAGTTGTTGCATCCTGAATGAGAAAATATGTTCTTAACTATTAAACGGAGGTCAGTTTGAATTCCATAGTTTCAACTTCATTTATAGTAGGTGTTCTTCTAATGGGTTCTAGTGCACTGGCAGCGGACTATAACCTTACTATTAAAGCCTATGGTTTTAAAATTCACACTGAAAACCAAATTCTTGCTGAAGTTCAGGCTGTAGTAACCTGTATAGATTTGAAATTTGAACAGAACGCACACATTAGTCTTGTTGAAGAAAACAATGCAAGTGGTTCAGTCAACAGAACTTATATTGTGGATTCTCCAGCTTTCAGTAATCCAGTTTCATCAAGATACGATTATCCCTGCACTCTGGCTTATACTTTTAAGGGAAACAACACAAAATCCGTAGTCAATTATTCTCTAGACCCTTTCGATTCAGCCTTCATGAACTACTATTTGCCAGCAGGTGCTATTCAACGAGTTGGGCGCATTGCAGACACAGAATGGGGCTACCGAAATAGCTCCATCAATTCCGGAAAAGACTTAGGAAGATGCTACATCAACACATACACGTCACAGAAGATGTTTGGTCCAATTGGAGCATTTTTTGATAGCACAGACACGTTTGAAAATCTTTGTCCTTTGCATAAAACCTTTTATTCCAACGCCCAAAAAACTTTAGCTGCGCTGATACTGAAACCTTCGCCAGTAAACTTAGATGGTATGATTGTAGTGCCCAACAACAATTTTGATGGAGAATACCAAAAAACAGCTCAAAAGATCCGCGGCGGATATTTCAGACTTTGGAAAAAACTCGATAGCGGTCAGACAACGAAACAAGTTACCTCTTCTCATTATTGTAATCGCCTCTATCCCAGTAGTTGGTTGGTTTTAAACAGTTGCAATTACACCGAGGCTTGGAACGTCCCTCTCGATGATTCTTTTGTCGACACTGACATAAGACTAACGGCATTTAGTGTCATAGAATCACAAGCTGGCGGCAAAGTAACGCTTCCCGCCGCTGGAGATGTTTTGGTTTATGATCGAGTGATCAGTAAGTACGCCGATTTACTTAAGCATAGAAAACCACTCTCTGAAGAACAAAAACTCAATTTTAAAATTTTAAAAAAGGCGTATGAACCTAAATTGAATTTGCTTTTTGACGTTATCTTAAACACTAATTATGAAAAAGCTTTGTAAGCTAGAAAATAAATTTTTGTTAACGCTCGTCTTCTTAGTGTTCTCGCAGATATCTTTTGCCGAGACAGATTTCTCTAAAGAAGAATTCAAGGTGCTGACTCTCACGCCATCCATGTACATGCTTGAAGGGGCCGGAGGTAATATTACGGCCTCCATTGGAACCGATGGCGTTCTTTTGGTAGACGATGATTTTGCAGAAATGGGTGAAAAGCTCCTAGCTAAACTTAAAGAACTTAAGGGCGGAAGTCCAAAATATATCGTCAATACCCACTTCCACTACGACCACTCAGGTGGAAATAAGTTCTTCGGAAAGTCTGCAACGGTTATTGCAGCCACGGAAGTGAGAAACCGTTTAGAAACTACACAAAAACTGTGGGGGGAAGACCATGGGGCGTACTCCTCAGAACATCTTCCTTCCTTAACCTTTAACAAATCTCTCACATTACATTTCAATCAAGATGAAGTTCGCGTACTCCACTTACCCCACGGTCATACAGATGGCGATTCTGTCGTTTTTTTTAGAAAGGAAAAAGTGGTGAGCATGGGAGATCTTTATTTCTCTGGAATGTATCCCATATTTCATAGTGAACATAATGGCAGTTTGAATGGATTTATTAAAAATATAAAATCCGTCCTAGACCAAACCCCAATGGACGCACAAATTGTCCCGGGCCACGGTCCTTTGAGTTCAAGAGCGGAACTTGAAAAATATTACCGCATGATATTAGCCAGTAAAAAAGTAGTCCAAGCGGGAATCAGTCGTCACCTGACGTTATTTGAGATTCAGAAAAAGGGGCTGCCCATTGAGTGGGAGTCTTTCAGCCATGGGTATCTCACCACAGATAAGTGGATTGCACTGGTTTATAAAAATTTAAATTAAATGGGTAAGTATCTTGTCATAGCCGCAGTATTACAAATTATTTGGGGCATTGTCCCCACTGCTTCCAAATTGGTTATCAATGAAATCCCGGTGGAACTATTTGTCACTTTGAGATGGAGTATTTCAGGAATTATTTTCCTCCTCTATCTTTTCATTTCAAAAAGTTGGCGGAAGATAAGTTTTAAACAAGGAATAAAAATCAGTGTCTTAGGAATATTAGGTTATGGCTTAGCATCTATTGGAACTTTGTATGGACTAAAATACGGAGGAGTGGTCAATTTTGCATTAGTTGGATCAGTGGGCCCTGTGATCACGTCACTCACCTGCATTTGGTTATTAAAAGAAAAAGCTGCGCCCTGGTTCTGTTTGGCCCTAACCTTTTGTGTTTCAGGCCTAGTTCTATTAGTTGTCGGAAAGTACGAAATCTCTTCAATGACAGTGGCCGGACTCTCAGCTGGACTCATCATTGGATCAAGTTTTCTAGAAGCCTTAGTTTTGATAAACTCCAAAAAACTAAAAGGAGAAGTGAATGTTCCGCAATATTTAGCTATTGCACAATTGGCAGCGGCGGCATGGATGTGGTTTTTACAGCTGGTCTTGTTTCATCAAACAAGCTCGCTATTAAATCTTTCTCTTACAGGGATAATGGCTGGGGTATTTGTTTCGATTGTTGCCTGCGTACTTTGCTATGCCGTTCTTTACTGGTTACTGGGTTTTATAGATGGCCATAGATTAGCACTATTTGACGGCTTCCATACATTGTCCGCTACCCTGTTTGGACTTTATCTCCTCAACGAGCCTCTAAGGCCGCTCATGATTATTGGTGGAGTTCTAGTCTTAGCGGGGTTAGTCGTAGGAAATATTCGCAAGCCTTGCAATAATGAGGATTTCCAATGACAATTATTTGGTGAATCGCCAACTCATACTTATCTTCATTCTGTTCGCCGCTATTTTTTTGATAATCAGTCTTTTGCCCAAGAATTTCTGCCACAGACTCAAAAAACCATTTCCTCATCTTCTGATGACTATGAAGACGTGGAGTTCGCCTGGCCTGCTGATCCCGACGCCGATAAATA
>JBBQPV010000156.1:0-5536 GCA_038216925.1 Bdellovibrionia bacterium | reverse complement strand
ACTATGATGAAGCGCTCTGGTTTAAAACACACGGTATTGAATGCTAAACATCATGAGAAAGAAGCTGAAATAGTTTCTCAAGCAGGAAGAAAAGGTTCTGTGACCATTGCTACAAATATGGCGGGTCGGGGAACAGATATTGTTCTGGGTGGAAATCCGGAATTTTTGGCAAAAGCAGAAGTAGATGAGGACTCAGAAGAATATAAAAATACGCTGGCAAAATATAAAATTCAGTGTGTAAACGAGAGAGAAGAGGTTCTCAAAGCAGGTGGTCGTCATATTATTGGAACTGAACGCCATGAGAGCAGACGTATAGATAACCAGCTCAGAGGGCGATCAGGCCGCCAAGGGGATCCGGGTTCCACAAGATTTTATCTTTCCCTAGAAGACAACTTACTTAGAATTTTTAATGGTGAGCGGGTTCAAAAAATAATGAACATGCTTAATATTCCTGACGATGAAGCTATCGAATCAAGAATGGTTACTAATTCCGTTGAAGGAGCACAAAGAAAAGTTGAGGGACACAACTTTGACATGCGTAAACATCTACTTGAATATGACGATGTCATGAATATTCAAAGAGAAGCAATCTATGGATTACGCCGGCAAGTCCTTGAGGGTGATCGAATTCAAGAAATCACAAAACAGATGGCTCTTGAAATTGTAGAAGAAGGCATTGAAACTTTTGCATCTAAACAAATCAAATATCAAGATTGGGATTTAGCGGCACTTCAAAACTACCTGGAACAAAACTTAGATATTCACATTGATATTAAATCTGAGCTCGGCGATGTGCACACAAATGAAGTTTTAAAAACCAAACTCACCGCTCGCGGTGAAGCGGGTTACGCTCGCAGGGAAGTAGAACTGGGTGCGGTATTTAAAGAAGTTCAGAAAATGCTTCTTCTCCAAAGTATTGATGCTAGGTGGAAAGAGCATTTGTTAAATATGGATCATCTCAAAGAAGGAATAAATTTGAGAGCCTACGCGCAAAAAGATCCGTTGGTTGAGTATAAAAAAGAAGCGTTTAACTTATTTCGTTCTATGGATAACACCATTAAATTTGAAACTCTTGAGCGCCTCATGAAAATTCAAATTGTTAAAGAAGAACAAGTTCAAGAACTCGCCCCGCAACCTTCAAGACAACCCATGATTTTTTCTCGGGGAGAAGAGGCTGAAGAGGCCCAACCTGTAGTCCGTGGGGAAGAAAAAATAGGGCGTAATGATCCTTGCCCTTGCGGCAGTGGCAAGAAATATAAAAAATGTCATGGAGCAAATAAAGTCTGATGAGCATCCTCCCCTGTCCAAATTGTGACGCCCAAGTGGATAATCAATTTGGATTTGGAATGGTCACATGTCCCAAATGCAATCACATTTTTATGACGGAAGAGGCTAGCCTCGGTGATCACACTTCAATAAGAATTGATGTTGAGGCACCTGAAGGCATTGGAGTTCTCAGCGAGCCTCGCATCCCCAAACCTGGAACTATTCCACCGGCCGACGAATCTGAATCTCCCATGGGAGATTTAAGTTTTGAAGTTATAGACAGTTCAGAGCCTTCCGCAGACCAGCACTTTGACAGCCCCCTTGAGGTAGAAATACCATCAGCGCCTGACGGAGAAACCTTTGATGATGTCAAAAAATTTGGGAATGCGGAAATTGTAGCCAATAGCTCCAGTGGACTTTTCTATGATGTTGAGATTTCTGGAATTGATTCCCCGGAGTCCAGAAAAGAATTAGAAAGAATTCTAGCCGATAAGAAATTAGATTTGGCCCCATCCCTACTGATTTCAAAAATAAAAGACGGAACTTTAAACCTAAAGCAACTGCACCCTGTGAGAGCGGCAGTGCTGGTGAATAGATTAAAGGCGACCCACTTGAAAGTAAAATGGACCACGGATCAAATGATTAAAGTTATCTTGGTTTTTTGCATTTTCTTCTGCGGTTTTAAATCTTATTCCAACGAGTGGGATAGACACGAAACGAGTTTAAAGGACCATTCAATTAAAATTAATAATTACCAAGATGATATACATGAACTTATTGTGAAGAAAAAAGCCGAGCCAGATCCAAAAGTTCGGGAAAACCTACTTGAGGAGATTAAGAAGAAGTACTTTGAACTCACAACGGCTCATAAAGAAATGTTGAAAGAAATTGAGCATGTTCGCTTTGAGCACCCTGAAAAGGGCGATAGGGCGGACCGGAAGTATCGACACATCAGAATAAAAACTTTGGAAGAGTTAGAGGGCGATTCAACATTAGACGGCCAGCTTAGTAAAATTAAGAAAAAAGCGGAAGACCGGTATCAACGGCCGTAAGCTTTTTCGACTTTCTCATCAACTTCTTCTTTTTTCTTTTTCATATTTTGTTTTTTGGTTTCATTATCTTTGAAAGTTTCTAATCTCTTTTGCTCTTCAATATCATCACCGTAAGAAACTACTCGGCCATTCATAAATTCGACATATTTCAAAACTTCAACATCTTTTTCCGCGCCGGTGTAGTACCGGTAAGCCCATTTTTCTCGAATGGAATTCTTTTCAGTGCGCAGAGGACTTCCCAAATGCTGAAGTACCTCATCTTTATCCATGCCTTCTTTTATTTTTGAAAAGTCTGTGTTATTTGAAGCGCAACCGATAGCTAAAATAAAAAGTAAAAGAGAAATAATTTTAATCATGTGTAGAGCTCCGGGAAAAGGTTCCGTTCCACGGTTTCAATAACCGTATGGATTAATTTTATATGAATTTCTTGAATTCGGTCACTGGTTTCTGCGGGAACAACAATAGACTCCGCAACAACGGATTTTAATTTCCCGCCATCACGGCCCAACAGCGCAAATGTCTTTATTCCAATTTCTGAGGCCGCCTTTACCGCTAAGATTTGATTACTAGAGTTTCCGCTGGTCGATAGGCAAATCAGGAGATCGCCCTTTCTTCCTAGGGCTCTCAATTGCCTTTCAAATATATGTTCAAATCCGTAGTCATTTCCAACACAAGTGACATGGGCAGCATCTCCCAGGGCTAACGCTCCTAAGGGACGTCTTTCTCTCCGGTATCTCCCCGTGAGTTCTTCGGCAAAGTGCATGGCATCACAGTGAGAACCTCCGTTTCCGCAGGTAAAAATGGTGCCGCCGCCGGAAAGGGTAGAGGAAATTAAGTCCGTGAAACTCTGAAGATTTTCCCAAATCCCAGGTGTTTTAGTGAAATTTTCCAAGGTGAGTCGGGCTTCTGAAAGTGAATTTTTCCAAGTTTCTAGAGTGTCCATTGCCTTTTTTCTGAAATTAAACTAATTTCCCAGTGGGTTAAGTTCATAATTTAGAAGGGGTTCCAATATGCGTCAACTTTTATTACCTCTCATTCTTGTCTTTGCTGCTGGGGCTGCCCACGCCGTGCCCGGAACTCCAGGTTTGAATATATATGCTGCGGAATTAAGCGTGGGGAAATTTTACCGCATGGACAACAAACTTCATAAATATGCGGCAAACAATATTTGGAAAAACTTTATTATGCCGGACCATTACAATGGGTCCCTTGAATCTGTCATCGCAGAACATTCCGATGGATCTATTAGTATTTATTTTTCCAACCTCGAGGACCTTCTTCTCACCGTTGTAAAAGTAGCTGCGGATCACGGACTTAAGGTCGCATCTTTAAATATTAGAAGTCATGGTGTCCCCGGTGGACTTTGGTTTCCAATGGATCGTGCTCAGCTCGCCACCGTAGAATGTTCTCAGTGGCTTAATTCCTCAAAGTTAAAAGACATTGAAGTTTATAATCAGTACTATTCGCCGATTTCAAAAGGGGAAGTTATAGGTTTGAGAGCCGTTGCGCAAAATCCCGGCCGGCACACTTGTATTGTTGGGGCGCCGGAGTGGAAAATTATTGTACAACGCCACCCTGAGCTGAAGAAAGTTTTTGAGGCGCACTCCGAGATTAATTTATTAGGGAGCACCATTGGGTTAGGCCGGGCCGGAGAGGTACTCAATGGAACAATTGCAAGTCTACTTCTTAATGATCGGCAAGCCGTTGTAAAATCCACCGTTAATTTTTCTCTTGGGGATTGGTCTATGCCGGAGGGAATGGGATTTTGGGATTACCTGAGTGACCCGCAACTTAGTAAGTATTCCACCACTTATCCTGTCCTGAAAAAGGACCGTGAGGTTGCACAAAAAGGAACAGTGCGTGTGACTACATTTTTAAAAGGTCAGCCTTTTGACAAATTAGTTCCTGACCAAACTTTTCTGCAGTTTGGTCAAGGCATTGGTCGCGGCCCTCATCCAGATGTTGTGCAGCTTCCTGGATTTAAGGAGCGAGATACTGATCCTCTGCCCGCCCCCGCCGAGGTGAGAATTCCCGGTACTAGGTTAAAAGCTTTTAGATTGAACTATAATTAAAAAAAAGGCCCTCGTGAGAGGGCCTTTTCAATTTCCGTTTCTTTCTTTTAGGGAAGTAAGAATGGAAATTAATCAGGGAACTGTGTAAACGCCGGGACAAGTGGTCACCACTCCTCCAGCCGAGTTATTAAAGTCTTTTATTGCCTTATCTATGTATTGCGTAGGCCGCTGATTTACGTCAATGCTTCGAGGCATCTCAAGCCCACCAGTTAAATGATCCCAGCGTCTGCTGTCCATAATGCCCTTAACTTTCAATATATTTAAGAGTTGGTTATAGTCTCTATGGCCGCGGAAGGTCACAACCCAAGGGTAGTTTTTCTTGTCAGTGATTTCTAAAAGTGTCCCGTCAAAGGGATCTGGGGTCATGTAGTAAATGGATTCCTTAACTAATACTGGATTATTTTCTAAATACCCAGAGCAAATCATCACGCCACGGGCCATTCTGTCATAAAGTTTTGGCATTTCTTCCGGTTTAAATTTGTTTTGAATTTTTTCTAGAAGCTTATATTTCGTCATCCACTCCGGATTCATTCTTACAATTGAGCATCTTTCATATTCTTTAAAGATAATACGTAACTGTGCTTCCTCACCACCAACCGATGACCCTGCTCCTAATGAAGATGATTTTCCATCATTGGTATCATAGCTCTCACCCTCTTGATGAGCGGTATAGTTTAATCCTAAGAACGAGAGAAGCTTGAAAGGGCTAGTAAGGAGAGCCATGGGAGAAAATGACCAAGAGCTGCCCTCTGATTTAGAATGTCCAAATCCAACGCGCACGTCCGATCCAACTGTTAAGCGAGTATAGTATCCATTTAGTTTTTCATAGCGCCCGCGCTTAAATACGCGGAGCTTTTGATCTAAGACAAAGGGCTTTTCTCCGCCTTCGGGAGATGCGTCTTTGATACAAGCTTGAATGAGACTGGCTCCGTATTCAAAAGAAAGTCCCACGATATGATCTCCAAACCAGTAGTCACAAAATCGACTTGCGAGGAGGAGATCGATTTGACCAACCTCCTTGACATCGTGACCAGAGATCTGCGGCAACAATTTTTCCAATTCTTCTTTAGTGACTTCATAGTGCTTTCCAAAAGGGATAAAGCGAGAGCCATAGTTATCCGGGTAGAGTGTACTGTTATGATGCTT
>JBBQPV010000155.1:0-5537 GCA_038216925.1 Bdellovibrionia bacterium | reverse complement strand
GGTCTATAACGCACTGCATAGTCAATAAAAACACCAGTTTTTCCGACAATTATGCATGAAGATCTTAAGACGCCTAAAGCGTCAAAGGCGCATGGATATTGAATCTACGGACTCCTCACTTTCCGGAGTTCAGGGCCTTTTTGAAAAAACTTTGCGACGATTTAAAGTGTTGATGCACTTATTAAGTCTCATGCCACTCTACCTTGTTGCCAGCTTCTGTTTTGGCGTGTGTCTTACTCCAGGAATTTACCTATTTAAATTCGTAACTCAATTCTCCGAAGTTTGGTCTCCCGTTTTTAGAAATCTGGCATTAGGTACAAGTTTAGCTTTGGGTTATTTCTCCTACGGATTTACTTTAATATTTTTAGTACCATTAATAAATATTGTCTTTAGAACAAAACTCACACCTTGGAGAGGACCCTACTATTCTCTCAATTCTGTCCGGTGGTACATTCATAATGGACTCACCTATTTAGTGCGGTACACGTTTTTAGAGTTCATTACTCCCACGCCCTTTAATATTTTATTTTACCGCATGATGGGAATGAAGATTGGAAAAGGTGTGCAGATCAATTCTACCTGCATTTCCGATGTTTCCCTGATTGAGTTAGGGAATAAAGTCACTATCGGTGGCTCCGTCACAATCATTGCCCATTATGGAGTCTCAGGGTTTCTCATCATCGCTCCGGTAAAAATCAAGGACGGCGCCACTATTGGCCTTCGAGCGGTCATCATGGCGGGAACAGAAATCGGAGAGAATGCAAAAGTGTTACCCAACTCAGTGGTGATGCCTAAAACGATTATTGGAGCCGGTGAAACTTGGGGCGGAGTACCCGCTGAAAAACAAGTCATCAAGAAAGCCGCCTGAATTTAAAAATAGAATCCGGGAGCATTTTAATCAAATCAGTTGCCTGCAAACTTAAGTAGTCTCTTTTCATTCTGACCCATTCATCTCCTAAATATCCATGAAGTGTAGTGGCCAACTGCGCAGCATTTAACGGGTCTAATCCTTGCGCGAGAAACCCGGTTATCATGCCCGTGAGTACATCTCCCGTGCCCGCCTTTGCCAAAGAATTATTGCCCGTTGGGATTTCAAAAATTTTTCTCCCACGAGCGATTAAAGTTTTACTTCCTTTTAAAACAATGATGCATCTAAACTTTTCCGCCGCCTTGAGAATACTCCCAGGTCTGTCAGATTTAATTTTCATAGAGGTAGTGTGAAGCAGTTTTGCAAGCTCCCCTTCATGGGGAGTGAGGATCCAAGTTGGTGGAAAGGGACCAAGTGCACACGCGGCACTAACACCGAGTGCGTCCGCATCGAGTACAACATTTACTAAGCCAAGTTTCATTACCCGCTTTATGATCTTTTCTGTGACTGACGTTAAACCCATTCCAGGTCCAATTCCAATGGCCGAGAATTTATGAAAGTCCAATGTCTTAAATTGAGGTGTCATGATTTGGGGAAGTTTATGAATGGGAAAACTTGAACTAGGACTTGATAGAGAAACATATCCCGATCCCACTCTCCCGCAGGCCTCCGCAGCTAAAAGTGCGGCTCCCCACATGCCCGTGTGCCCAGCTATGATGAGACTGTGGCCGCCTGCCGTCTTATTGGCTCCTGGCTTACGTTTGGGTAGAAACCCGGCCACCTGTTTTATCCGTAATTTTTGCCTCTTCATAATCTGCCTAATCCGTTAACAGCTGTCTAACAATACCCGGCCAAATGGCCCTAGAATCGGTTAAAAGGGGCCCGCAGGTTGCATTTCATGATTGTAGGGGGAATTATGTTTAAATTAAAGCAACTTAAGTTTGTCTTGGTATTGGGAGCCACGGTGGCACTCACCATGATTTTCCAGAACTGTGGAAAAGTAGCTTTTAATGAAGCCACCTCGGTGAGCGCCCAATGCGTCGGCGCTGCTTGTAACTCAGGCCTTGCGGTAAAAACAAAAGCCGTATTGTCCCTGGGTATTATGACTAAAACCATTTCTTGCGTAGTTTGCCACACACAAATCAATGGCGATATTTCCGGATTTGGCACTATGACATTTAGGAATGATTCTGAAGGTCAAATATTTGGAAACGTATATGCCTCAGATGAAAAACTTCAAACTTGGACTACCTCCAATGGACAATATGTCCTTGACCAATCAGTAGTGGATAATTATTCCGATGCTAATCTTATACAAAGTGTCCTTCCAGAACTTTCATCATTTAATTTAGACAGTCAGGGTTCGGGAAATAACATTTCCTATTCTGTAAAGCACGGCGAAGAACACAACAAATTTAATTTAATCAGTTTTGGTGGCGGAGGCAATCTGTACACCTTAACTTCCATGGACCCTGCTAAACGAGTAGTGGCATCTTCCCACTTGGCTGTAGACGCATTCACCGCTAGACCAATTATCCATGAAAGTGATTTCCCTTCTTTAGATTTATCAGTGTGCCAAGGTGTGAGCGGGTCAGTGACACTGGGAAATGGTGTTGTCTTGAATAGTCCCATCAATGAGAACTTAGTGTTGATGCACGGAAATAAAATTCAGACTCCCCTTCCCGGATCTCCTAATCTCAGCAGTCAGTATGATAAGACTTGTCCGTCAGGAAAAACTCTAACTATCTCCGGACAGGTTGTTGTAAACGGTGATCTCATCCTTGCAGGATGTATTAAAGGGCAAGGAACTTTATATGCGACAGGGAACATTTATATTCCCGATGATCTTAAAAACGTACAGTCGGCATTTCCCTATTCTAAAACCGTTGATGAAAATACATTAAAGCAAGAAGTTGCAGCTAAATCCGGAAAGGACATGATCTCACTAGGATCCATGAAATTTATTGTCATCGGCGCCCTTAAAATGAATGTTCTCTCCAATGGGGAAAATCCTCCCATCTTTGCGGCCAACGCTGGAACCATTCAAAATGTGCTCAACTGGCTTGGAACCACACAAAGTAATTCTTCAAATATTTTCACAAATGGCTTTTTAAAACTTCCCTATGATAGAGCTACAGCTCCTGGCGCGGTGGCTTTGGTTGAAGCCAATCTTTACGCAAACCTTGGGGTGGCGGGCACATTCATTCAGGATACAAATTCAAATATCATCATCAACGGGTCCTTAATGAGTCCCAACCTTTCTCTTCTGTCCTCGGGTTGGTCACATAATAGTGGCGGGGCAATTAACACATTTAACGGATTACCCTATGACTTTTCACAACTAAACCAAGATTATCGTTTAAAATACTCAGAGAGTGGATACGAGTGTCATAGAGTTAGATTTCAATGATTACTGATTTTATTTTTTAATATTTCAGCAAATGGTTTGTCTTTCTGATTTTTTGAATCAGAGGATTCTTTGCCTCTTTTTTCTCCAGCAGATTTTCTTCCAGTGGGCATTTGGTCTAGTGCCGTCTTTGATATATTATAGGTCTTAATACCTTGGATGATCGTCATACGTACCCCCTCGCATTGCTCTATAGAGCAAAACCAGCGCCAGGCTACATATCTGCCACAGTGGATGAAAGCGCTGTATCCGTAGTAAAATTAAAAATTCCGTTTCAATTTGCAATCAGCTTTTAGTCGGGTTAGAAAACCTCTGATGGGGGCCTCATGAAACTGATTTTGTTTTTAGTGTTAATTCTTGTGCCGCGGCTGGGCTTAAGTGATGCCTGCCAATGCGTAGGAGCGGAAAAAGATTACGATCCTCAAAAAGGATTTTATTTTGACAAAATTACTCCGGGATTAGTTTCCCACATCAGCGCACGATTTAGCTGCACATACACGTGCAAAGACTCCCGTGGCGGCTTATGGAAAGTAAGTTATATTCATGAAGAAACACGTAAAGGCAAAAAAGGCGGCGGACCTGAAAATGCCAAATGGTTTTTATGTGATAATTCTGTTGGAAGATTCATACCCCATTACAGCTTAGATCAAATAAGTTATTTCGAAGCTATTCCTTATGGTCCGTTTAATCCTGCGCTAGCGAATCGCCCTGAATTAAAAAGTTTTGCTAGGGAAAAATGTAGGTAAAAAAACTGAGGCGCTCATGAGGAGCGCCCCAGGTAAAAATTATTTTCGCTTAGCTTTATCAACTTCGTTTGTTGCATCATCTTTCATATCGTTTGCTTTATCTTTCATATCTTTTCCCATGGTGTCGTTGCCAGTGGCTTTACGAACACCGCGCTTAGCGCTACGACCAGCTTTTTTCATACCAATTGAAGCATCGCCGGCTGCGTCTTTAACTTGTCCACCAACGGTTTCATCGGCGTGAGCAGCACGGGGGACCAACATAAATACACAAAGAACAATTGCAGACAAAACACTTACAGATAATTTTAACATCTGAGTTTCTCCTCTTTAAAGTTACACATAATTTCAACGGACTTTATATCCCCGCACCACCTTTTTGCCAAAGAAATTCTATTGCCAGTTTCGGAAAAACCATGGAATTTAACACCATGAACGTGCGTACCGCAGTTTCAAAAATCAATCAATTTGGGGTACTTTTGGTCTTTCCAATTAATAATAGGGCTGAGCCCGATTCCCTATGGAATCAATTCCACCCCAGAAAGACAATGAAATGGGAATGGACTGAAGATTCCGATGATAAGGTGGGCAATTTATGGCATCTCATGAAACGGCTATCGGATTGTAAGAAAGTAATTTATTCCAAGTGGTACCAGTCACGGGCCACTTTTTTTTCCATAGAACTATTTAGTGCCATGCTCAGGGTATTAGATGTGCATCACCTTGCCAGTACGATGTTATCGGCTAAAGCAAAGGACATATTAGAGGTGTTAGAAATCAATTCACCTCTTTCCACTCGGGAATTAAAAAAACAGACCGAGCTTCAAGGAAAACTTAACGAATCTCTTTATCAAAAAGCCATGAAAGAATTGTTTTTCAGGCAATCCATTGTTGCATTTGGAGAGGTGGATGACGGTGCCTTTCCATCCCTAGCCATTTGTTCTACAAAAAATCTCTATGAAGAAGTGTGGAAAGACGCAGAAAACCTCTCTTTACAGACGGCACAAGCCACAGTGGACAAATTTATGCCCCTGAAATCACTGACACGAAAACATTTTGATAAGATAGTGCAATCTATGAAATTATAAAAAAAAAGGGCCCCATCGGGACCCTCTTTTTATTTACTTTTAAAACTAAATCAGGGTCCACCTTTGTAATCATCGCCGTTATGGGCATGATCAATAACTACGTTCTTTCCGAACAATTTAGCAACCCATGATGGAACTCCATAGGATTTCGCAGGACATGGATTTGGTGCTTCTCCGCTGCCTTTGCAGGGTTCTGGAGCAGTTGCTGGTGAGGGAGGACGAACTGCGTATGTCACTAACACGCAATGGTTCATGTCACCTACTTCATTTGTACCGCAGACTTTTTCTGTGCGATATTCAGTTGCAAATACACTGACTGACGCCAATGCAACAACCAAGAATGCTAATTTTTTCATTTAATACCCCTTCGTTTTGACTGTAACCCCGTTTTTGGTGCGAAATCACAATCTGTTAATTAACTTGCATCAACG
>JBBQPV010000154.1:0-5557 GCA_038216925.1 Bdellovibrionia bacterium | reverse complement strand
TTTGCTTTTAAGTATCCGGCTAGTGCACCCCACAGGCCGCCACCGATGAAGGCGCCTACTATAGCAATTCCGAGCGACAACGGAAAAGGCAGAGCGGGAAATTTGAGTGCCAGGCATGTTAGAAAAAGTGAGCCCATGTAGAGCTGGCCCTCAGCGCCGATATTAAAAAGGCCGACGTAAAATGCTACGGCAACGGACAAACCAGTAAAAATCAGCGGTGTTGCATAAAACAGAGAATAAGAAAAGTTTTCCCATCCCCCGAACGCAGAAGATAAAAGTATTTTCAAAACTGTGATTGGATTTTCGCCAAGGATGGTAGTTACCACCAAACTTATTGCTAGGCCTATAAGGACAGCGGCAACGCTGGGAAAAAGTTTTTTCATTGGCTCTCCGTCATGGCGGCACCTATTTTTTGTAAATCAAATGGTTTGCTCTTAAATTCGGAGGTGATTTTTCCTCCCGCCAGAGTGACGACTCGATCACTAAGCAGGCAAATTTCTTCCAGTTCCGATGAAATGAGAAGTATTCCGCAACCGGTCTCCGCCAATTCCAGTATGGAATTATGAATGGCTTCAATGGCCCCCACATCAACTCCACGAGTGGGCTGGCTTGCAATGAGAAATTCAGGTTTGCGGCCGCGCACCTCCCTGGCCACAACAACCTTCTGCTGGTTTCCGCCACTGAGAGAACTTATAGGCTGAGAAAAAGACTGCATCTTGACTCCGTATGAAGCCAAGATCTTTTTTGAAAACTCTAACGCACGACTTTGTCTAATAAATCCAAATGTAGAAAACTGATGGGAAATTCCAATCATACAGTTATTTTGAATGGATTCCTCGAGCCAAAGAGACTGTTGATGTCTGTCCTCTGAAATCAATCCAAATCCGAGACTCTCTCGCACGTTAGTTTTTTTAAAGTCTATTTTTTTACCCTTGTATATGACTTGCCCTTTTGATTTTTCAATTCCTAAGAGAGCGCCTACTAAAGCCTGTTGGCCGTTTCCTTCAACCCCTGCAACGCCAAGGATTTCACCTCGATCAATATTGAATTCGACATTACTAATAGAGCCGCGCCCCTTTTTTTCTACGGACAGATTTTTTACGGACAACGTGGGAATACCGTCTTTTGTTAATGGACGCTTTCGGCTTTGAGGTTTAACTAATTTGCGTCCAATCATAGCCTCGATGAGTTTATCTTTTGTGAGATTTGCTATTTCAAAATGCCCTGTCACCTGGCCACTGCGTAAAACGGTGACTTCATCACAAAGTCCCATGATCTCATCTATCTTATGGGTAATGATGATGATGGAGCGCCCTTCACTTTTTAATTTTCTAAGGAGATGGAAAAACGAAGTCACTTCCTGGGGGGTCAGCACACCAGTGGGTTCATCTAAAATAAGAGTGTCTGCGTTTCTAAAAAGAAGTTTTAATATTTCGATTCTCTGTTGAAGACCCACCGCTAACTGACTTGTGGGCTCGTTCCACGGCACACTTAACTCAGGTCCACTTAATTTTTGAAGAGAGTCCAGAGCTTGTTTGCGGTCTATAATTCCAAAGCGGGCGGGCTCTGCACCTAAAATAATATTCTCTAGGGGAGTTATCACACCTGATAGAGCAAAATGCTGCTGAACCATTCCAATGCCGCTATTGATAGAATCTAAAGGGCTTGTGAAAACCTTCTTGGATCCCTTTACTAGAATTTCACCGCCGTCGTGGTCCGGAGAAATCAGTCCAAAAAGCATTTTCATTAACGTGGATTTGCCCGCGCCGTTTTCACCGGCGATAGCGTGAATTGTTCCAGACTTTAAATTAAAATCTATTTTGCGATTGGCGTAGAACCCTGTGTAGTTTTTTGAAACTTGTCGCATTTGAATGGCGAATTCGGGCATAAAATCCTTGTCACATAATAATCTGAAACCACGATTTTCTTTTTAATAATATCTGCTCTAACTTTTTCGAGTTTCGCCCGCAAATCAGCAGAGATCAAGCTTTCATTGTTCTTATCCATGGCGTAGTCTACGCCTTTGTTGGCAAGGCCAAAACTCAGTTTGCCCGAGGCAAACTTCCCCTCTTTTTCACTCTTAATAACTTGATAAACGGCGGTATCAACCCTTTTCAGCATACTTGTTAAAATAAGACCTGGCTTTACCCAGTTTTGGTTGCTATCGACTCCAATGGCGAATACTTTTTTCTCTTCGATAGCATCAAATACTCCAGTGTTTGTGGCTCCCGCCGCGGTAAAAATAATGTCAGCCCCCTGAGATATCTGAGATAGCGCTAGTTCTTTACCTTTAGTGGGGTTCATCCAAGCTTCACTGGTGACGCCAGCATAGTTTGTGAGAATTTTAGTTTTGGCATTCCCAAATTTTACCCCTTCTTTAAACCCAAGCTCGAATCTTTTTATAAGATCCACTTCCATCCCACCAATAAAACCTACAGTATTTGTTTTAGATTTCAATGCCGCCAGGTACCCAACAAGAAAACTTCCTTCGTGCTCAGCAAATGTCACTTGCGCAACGTTTTGGCCTTCCACCACACCATCTACAATGGCAAAGTGCGTACCTGGAAAACGGGCCGCCATTTTTTTGACCGCATCAGCTTGACTAAAGCCAATGGCAATAATGAGTTTGTAACCGCGCTCGGCTAACGTTTTTAACGCAGGTTCATATGCGTTATCATCTGGACTCTCGATAGTTTTCAAATCAATGCCCAAATCTTTTACAGCTTCATTCGCGCCCTTAAATGCAGCCGCGTTAAAACTTTTGTCGTCTTTTCCGCCCTTATCTAAACAAAGGCCAACTTTCAAATTTTCGGCCTGTGCCTGCGAGCTTAAAAAAAGCGCCAGAAGTACGACACTGGACATAGGAATAAATTTTTTGAAAACATGCATTCTTAAAACTCCATTCATGAATTGGCACTTATAATTTAACTTGTGAAACCAGTCATCAGGGTCAGACTTACAAAGAAAATTAAACTATTTTTTGGCAATGAGCTAGTGCGATTTACCATCGTTGCGGCTTTTGTTGTTTTTGTAGCCGCTATCTTGTCATACCTAATGGAACGGGAAGCACCACAGACTCAAGTTAAGAGCTTTGGAGAGGCCCTTTGGATGAGCGTTGTCACTTTTACCACCACTGGTTACGGGGACAAAGTTCCTGTGACTATTGCAGGGCGCCTCACCATGGCGGCGTTGATGTTTAGTGGCATTATTTTAGCGGGAATTTTAACTGGTCAGATAGCGGGTGTTCTAGTTCAAAGAAGTTTGCAAAAATTGAGGGGGTTTGTGGATATGGAAAACAGAAAAGGGCACTTTGTTATATGTGGATGGAAAAAGGATATGGAGAAGGTCATCGAGCAAATTCTAATCCGCAATAAAGACCTCACGGGGGAAGACATAGTAGTAATCGCCCATCTTTCCGATGACCTAAGAATGTCATTGAAACAAAATGAAATGTTTAAGGCCATCGATATTATTAATGGAGACTATTTTAATGAAGCGGTTTTAAAGAGGGCCAATGTCAAGCACGCGGCCAAAATCTTGATTTTGGCTGACGATAATAAGTCTGTGAGCACAACAGAAATAGACTCACGCACCGTCATGACCGCAATGACCATTGAGAATATCGCAAAAGACACGTACGTTGTTGCGGAACTCATTGACCGTAAATTTGAACCGTATTTACGCATGGCAAAGGTCGATGAGATTATTCTAAGTAGAGAATATGGAAGAAGTCTCATTGCAAATGCTTGTCTTAGCGCAGGAGTCGCACACGTGGTGTATGATCTTCTGGATGTTCACTCTGGCTCAATGGTGACTACTAAAGAGATACCTCAAACATTTGTTGGCCATAAATTTTCAGAGTTATCCACACATTTTCGCTCCAAACATAATTCCATTCTGATTGGCATTCTAGAAAATACGGGAAATGTGTTCAAAATGAAAAGGGATGCCATTAAAGAGGCGCAAAAAAATCCTGATATCAGTTTGATCGTGAGCCAATTAAAAGATACAAAAGCCATTAAGAGTAATCAGCCGGTGTTAAATCCTAATGACGATTATGTTATTAAGAAGAATTGCTCCGCAGTACTTATAGAAACGGTATCAAATTTATGAACGCTCAAAGCTTCATTGAAAAATTAAAACTTCTCAGCATATTTTCTGATTTTAAAGATGATATTGAAGCTTTGACTAAACTTTCTGGAATGATGGAGCTGCGCCATTTTAAAAAGAATCATGCCATAATAAAAGAGGGCGAAGAGGGAGATGAACTCTTTATTCTCTATAAAGGGACTGTAGAAATTGGAAAGAACACTCTTGAAAAAGAACTATATGTGGTGACACTTCTGGATGACAAACAAAACGCCTTTTTTGGAGAAATGGCGCTCATTGACAATGACAAACGTAGTGCCACCGTCCTTGCAAAAACGGATTGTGATCTTTTAGTATTCAGTAAGAAAAATTTCTTAGATTTTGGAGATCATAATCCACGCATTGGTTTACTTATCACTCGCCGTATTTCTCAAATATTAGGTCAGCGCCTAAGGCGGGGCAATCAAGATATCATCACACTTTTTGAAGCCCTGGTTGGCGAGATCGAGGAAAGTTCGTGACAAAGTTTCTAGCTATAGTTGGAGCTGGAGTCTTAGGACTTGTCAGTTTGGCTGCCTTAGTTGCGGCATGGATTTTTGCTACAATGCCCAGTGCTGATGAGCTTAAGGGGTGCATGACAACGGCAATGTATAAGGTTCATCTGTGCGATAAAGACCCTGGTTTTGCTCAACTTGATAGCATCAGCCCGTTTATTATTGGCGCCGTGATTATGTCCGAGGACGCCTCCTTTTATTCCCACGAAGGTGTGGATATGAATGAACTCAAGGAAAGTGCAATCAAGGACTTCAATCAAGGACGGTTTGCTCGAGGGGGTTCCACAATTACCCAGCAACTGGCAAAAAACGTTTTTACAAGTGGGGAAAAGAGTATCATTAGGAAGCTTCAAGAACTTTATTTGGCCACGCAGATTGAAAAAATATTTACAAAAAATCGAATTCTCACTCTTTATTTAAATGTTGTTGAATTTGCGCCCAATGTTTACGGGGTTAAAGCGGCAAGTCGGCACTATTTTGGTAAAGAGCCGCTTTATGTATTACCAGAAGAGGCCGCATTCTTGGCTTTTTTACTTCCCAATCCTAAAAAATACTCCCAAAGTTTTGACAAAAAACAGCTGACACCATTTGCAAGTAAAAGTGTGAAGACTATTTTGCACAAAATGTTTTTAGGAAAAAAAATCACAGAAGCTGAGTATGAAGGTGCGCGAGCAAACGTACCTAATTTATTTGGCGGCAATGAAACTGCTATGAAAGATGTAAAGTCTGAAGACGCAGATGACAATTCCGTGCCTTGGAACGAATTTAAGACGGATCCAGATCCAGATACTTTGTAAATTGTACTGTTTACCAGTGCTAAACACATTGTTTAGCAAAATCTTGATTGTACTGATGGTCTCGTGTATCCACACCAGATGCCAAACGAAGTTACGGTTGCCGGGTTCTTAAAGCGG
>JBBQPV010000153.1:0-5558 GCA_038216925.1 Bdellovibrionia bacterium | reverse complement strand
GCTTTAGTCTTCTCTTTTCAGATTTTGCTTCTGATTCTGAGACTAAGTTTATCTCAACAAATTGACCCAGGCTTGCGCGTCTCGCCAAGCTTGGCGCCGTCCCGGATTAAAGAATCCAGGCTCAGAACCAAATATAGATCGTAATTCTTCGCGGTAACCGGCCATCCTGGCTTTTCCTGCAGCATCAGATTCATTATAGATTCGAACTATGATTTCAGGGAGAGTTTGTCTACCTGCTTTGTAATAGTCATTCCGCGCTTTTTCATACTCACTGGCCAAATACAGCTTTGCATAATCCACAAATCGCCTTTGTCCAGTGGCGGCAAGAACTCTCATCACATTATCAAAGTAAACTTGAATCTGAACGGTTGTGACAGTTTGCCCTACTCGGACTTGAATGACCGTGGGAGCATAGGGGCTTACATTGGCGGGCAGCATGCCAATGTTCTGAATGACATAGACTTGCTTACTACTGGACAGGCCTTCCACAGTGATAAATTTAGATTCAGGTGACGGAGTGACGCCGCCGCCACTCACTGAAACCGGCACCACTCCTTTTGCGCCAGCGTTCACTGCTTTATCTATACTTAGATCAAATGGATTGAGAGGCAAAAAGAAACTCGCTCCTTTTACTTTATCCATCAAATGAGCACTAAATTCGCCAACCACCGGTTGCGATTCATGTAAGCTCACTGAACTCTGAAATGATTGTGAATAGGTGGTGGGAAAAGTATTTCCGTATCCTGTGAGTGAGCTTGAAGTATAGGACCTACGATAACCGTCAACATACCCTCTGTCATTGGCATACTCTCGACCGATGCCCTGACCGAGCGCCATTCCTAGATTATAAATTGCGGGATTAGGGCGTGTGATAGCATTGTTCCATTTTTCCACCAAGACGCTGTTATACACGTTTCTAAATTCCGAGCGAAATGCACTGTCCGCCTCTTGATAATTGCCGGTCTGATTTCGATCAGAAATTCTTCTGTAGTAGGAGATCTCAGACTCATAGCCGCCTCCCAGAGATCGGTTTAACCATGCGGTCCAAGCCCACGTAGCACTGTACCAACTTTTTACTGTTTCAAACTGATAACTTCCCCATCCATAAAGATCTCCAACAGGCGTTCTTTCGCTAAAATCATATCCAGACAAGGGTCCATAAAATTCAGCATTCTTTTCTCTTATTCTTTGTTCAATGGTTTTGGGCTCGGCGATGTCAGGAGATCTCCCCGCATAACTTGCCGGAGGAACAGTCATCACTAAATTTGGATTTTGCATGGAATCCACTACTGAGCGAAAGCGCCCATATACTTCCGCCTGAGCTTGAGCGGTTGCCGTAATCTGAGCTGCAGAAACTCCCGCTTCCATCCCCTTGATGCTACCCTGTGATCCGCCGTAGGAAAATCCACTTTTATAAAACTGGTCACCGTAGAGACTCGCCATCTGCAGATAAACTCTCACGCCTTCATTGAGACCCAGCCACATATTGTACCGTGCATTTTCCGATGCCCCATACTTTTCCACAACCTTGTTGGCCATCATGCGTGCCTGATTATTTGCGACTTGCATGACTCGATAAATATCAACATTGGGCATCACCGGAGCTGGCATGGGATCAGGTTTCACAGGCTCCGGGCGGGGTCCAGGCATTGGGTCCGGTGAGGGCTCGGGTCTGGGCCCGGGCATAGGATCAGGCTTCACATGGCTGCCGGGATTTGGCTCAGGCATAAATGTGCTGGGGTGTCCTGGCACTATTTCTGAAGCAACAGTTTTGCCGTTTATCTCAATGATTAAATTGTCTTCTGGGCGAAGTTTTTCTCCGCGAAAGGTTGTTTTCACACAACCGGAACTGTCCACTCTTCCGCCTTGACGAACGGAAGAATTTTGCTGATCAGTTACAGTATATTTTGCACCAGATTCTAATCCACACGTTTCCAATTTATAGCCGTCAGTCACTTTAGTGACTGAAGCCGGCGCCCCTATGGAAAAAAACACACCTGCTAGCATTAACAATTTAAACATTTTGGAGTCTCCTTTACCCTTGGTTGACAGGCCATAAATACATTAACTGCGCTCACCCTGCCAAATGAATTTCCTGTTAATTCTTGCAACCCTCCTCGCCCCTCGCTATATGTACCCAAACTAATAAGAAAGAGGCACTTCATGGGAATCAAACCTGATAGCTGGATTAGAGAACAAGCACTAAAAGGAATGATTGAACCTTTTGAAAAAGGGCAAGTGCGTAAGGATGTGATATCTTACGGATTATCTTCTTATGGCTACGACATTCGCGTTGCAGATGAATTCAAGGTTTTCACAAATATTAACAATACTGTCATTGATCCAAAGAATTTTGATTCCAATAGTTTTGTGACTGTCAAAAACAATGTCTGTATTGTTCCGCCCAATTCATTCGCCCTCGCGCGGACAATTGAATATTTTCGCATACCTGAAAATGTCATTACTATTTGTCTCGGGAAAAGTACCTATGCAAGATGCGGAATCATTATCAACGTCACACCCTTTGAACCTGGATGGGAAGGTTTTGTAACTTTGGAGATTTCTAATACAACTCCGCTCCCGGCAAAAATCTACGCCAACGAAGGGATTGCCCAAGTCTTATTTTTTGAAGGTGATGGCCCCTGCGAGATCAGCTACAGAGAAAAAAAGGGCAAGTACATGGGGCAAACCGGAGTGACACTTCCAAAGCTCTAAAGCTGATGTATCTCGATTGATTTATCTCCCACCACTTCAAATTGAAGGCGATGAGTTCCTTGGTTTTTTAACGGAAATAATGAGTGAACCCAACTAGTGGAGATGTTCCTACTTCCTTTTTTCAAAGAGAAAGTTTTCAATTTATGCTTTCCGTGAGCTATTTCAAAAAATACCAATAGAAATTTTTCTTTTTTGCAAGGTCTGCTTCTGATTGTCATGGGCGGTACGTCATGAGGTTTCAATGTTTTGTTAAAATCCATGGAATAAATCTTTTTAGCGCCTCCAAGAATTTTATATTTGCTTACGGGGTCATGGGAAGGCCATTTTACATAGGAACTTGCAAAATTAAATGACTCCAGTGAAATACCGTCAAAGGATTTGACTTCAGGACCTCGTCCTTCACTTCTGCTGGCAGGAACGGCAAAAATATCTATTTTTCCCGGAACAAATATCCCGTCGGCGCGCAAGAATCTTTTAGCGTCACTCAAATATTTAATCACTTCCTCATCAAAAGCAACGGAACCAAATATCTCAGACAAAATGACATCTACTTTTTCTGGGATGTGCTCTTGCAATTTCAGGTCTAAGGAAGAAGCAAAAAAAGGAGTAATCTTTGAACCCACTCCAGAACTTTTTATAGTTTCAAGGGCGTGTTTATATAAAACCGGATTGTGCTCACAGGCAAAGACATGTTTAGCTCCGTACTTTGCAGCCATTACGCTGAGGAGCCCAGAACCCATTCCAATCTCAAGGACCGTTTTACCTTTCACATTGTCTTTAATGATATTGCGGTAAAATTCATTTCTTGTTTTATCTTGGAGCATAGGAAAATGCCAAGGCGGTAAGAATTGCCGCAACATAGCTCTAAAATCCGTAGCGGCTTTCTTATTGTGGGGAAACTTTACTAATTCATCGTATAAAACGTTATAGGCATGAAATTGTGCTTCTGCGTTGGCATTCATGGCCCATGACTACATTGTTTAATTTTTAATGTAAAATCCAAACTCTCTTACAACAGAATTAATTTCTGACTTCAAATAGGTGACCACATCAATTTCTGATTTACCGTCCACATCCAATTTACCTGAGGTGACCGAGGCAATATGAATAGACCGTGCTAACCCATGACTGTTTTGTAAAACTAGGGGTTCTACCCGTGCGCCTTGCTCAATGAGACTGCCATCTCCACTGATAATTTGTAAATCAGCAGCGCCAGGCCTTAAATCTACAACCAGGCCTACAGCCACTGCATTAGCAGTGGTTTTTCTGGACATAATATACTGACTTTCACACGGGCTTCCCGTCCAAACATGCTGCACATTATAAATATTAAACTGATCACCGGCTTGCAACCCAGCCACAGTTCCCACGGGAATTATCATGTCTTGATCGCTTGCCCGGGCAACAACAGTTGTTGACCACACTCCTTGAGTTTTTGACAACTGCTGGTTTACAACCTGAAGTGTGTTACGTAAAGAATTCCGGGTGAGTTCACTTAAGGGTGTTTTGTAATAGTAGTCAAAACTTGCTGCGGCCTGAACAAGGTCAACACTGGCGCCGAATGAAAACTTTCTCATCTTTGCACCGCCTAGTGCGTTTGCAAGAGGAGTGCTGGGATTTAACGAATCCCCTAGGTCCATCTGCATGGCCATTTGCCCACTTTCTAATTCAATGTTTGCACCAAAGGCCCGGAAGAATTTTTTGATAAGGTCAAATCCGAAGGAAACATGAAATTTATCTACAAGCTCATATGAAATGACATTTGTTGAGAGTTCATAATTAGACGTAGGTACTTCACACTGGGCACGACTGTAACTGAGAGGCCTATTCTGATCAACGCTGGCCATAAGTGCGGACTTTGAAAACTGCTGTTCACTGCATCCGCTGACAACAACAACCAACATGATAACTATACTTAGGTTGAAAAATTTCATGGTCCTGCCCTCTGAGAACTAGATCGGACCATGGGCTCTATAGATTTAGGTCGGCCTGGAAAAACTAGGTCAAAGGCCAGAGAATCCTGTCTTTAGTCCGGCACACAAAGCAGTTCTCTGTGGCGAGAATCTATTATTTCTAAAGAGGACCAGTAGATTTTTCCATCTTTAAAGACATTAAAATAGTAAATACCTGCAATAAGACTGATGTGTCTTAAGTTATTTGTGTTAAGAAAAAATCCTTGGCCCTTCATTGAAGACTTAAAATACTCAGTCAGGTTAAAGAAGTGATCACACCCACTGCCAAAAACTTTTCCGTCCATGGTCTTCATTTTTGACCGTGAGACAAAATATGCTTTAAAATATTTCATAGGCCACTGCTTTTCATCCCATTTAATCCTTAAATAAAAACTCCCCTGGGGCCTTTCCGAAACAAATTGACTCAATTCTAAAATGCCTCCGCCTAAGGGATACTGCAAAATAAAATTTTTCTTTCCCAATACGCCTTCTGTCTTTTCGGTGAGTTCAACGGTCAAAGGAAAACTATCAGTGGGTGGGCGTTTCTTTGTTAATTCTTTAAGATAATTTTCATCCACATTCATCTTGTGTGGTTCGGCGCCAGGGGAAGGTTTTTTTTCTTCCTTTTCCACTTTTTCCGTTTCACCAGCTTCAGGCTTTTTACCTAAATTAAATTGGATATAATCTTTTTCAATTTCTTTCCAAACTGCGGTAGGAACGGTGACTTCTACTTTCCCCTCGCCCATTTTTCTCCGCTCAATAGATTCTTCCTCGGTTTTCTTGTGGCAAGCGGTCATGAGGAAAAAAGAAAATATGAGAACTAAAATGCGAAATTTCATTTTGATGTTTCGCTACTTTGCGTACCGGATTCAATCTCTGCATTGAGAATAT
>JBBQPV010000152.1:0-5576 GCA_038216925.1 Bdellovibrionia bacterium | reverse complement strand
GAAAGACAAATCCTCCTTGCCGGCACATGGAACATCTCTATCATTGAGACTGTAAATAAATATAAGGAGAGAAATGATGTCATCACGGATGAATGGGATAATGGTTTTATTCGTAATAGTAATAATGGGGCAATTTCAAGTTGCCGAGGCATCATTAAACCCTTCTAAATTTCGTGCATGGTCCCAGTTTAGTCTTGAGACAGATCCTGGAACCCTGGAGCCCATGGTCGACACCATTATTCATGGCACATACTCACAGAAGCTCAACCATTTTAACCCGTTTGATAATAGAAAATTTAATGAAAGATATTGGATTTCTAATCAATACGCGGTCTCAAGTGATTCTCCCGTCATTTTTTATATTTGTGGGGAAGCTGATTGCACGGACCATGACGTTACAAGTATGTTGCCGTGGGCAAAAACCATTAACGCATCTGTTGTAGTCATAGAACATCGATTTTATGGACAGTCTCAGCCGTTTTCTCAACTCACTACGGCAAATTTAAAATATATGACTGTCAATCAAGCTTTAGAGGATTTCGCCCAAGTTGTGCGCTACATGAAACATGACCTCGGTATGAGCGGCCCCTGGATTGTTGCGGGTGGGTCTTACTCTGGGATGTTGTCATCCAGTTTCCGCTTAAAATATCCAGAACTAGTTCGTGGAGCGTGGTCCTCCTCAGGACCTCTAAATATATATGCCGATTATCAAGGTTATGATCAAAAAATGGTGGAAGACATGGGGCCAGAGTGTGCGGCGCAGTTACGTTCTGTTATTCAAATAGCAGAGAAGGCTGTCCATGATCCCGCAACACTAGCTCAGCTTCGCCATCAATTTGGAGCCGACGATCTCACCGATGTAGACGATTTTTTATTTTCTATTACTGATGTGGCTGCGGCGGCGGTTCAATATAGGTTTACCGCAATGCTTTGTAATAATTTAAAAAGTAGCCCGGATCCTGTGACAGCCTACACAGCTTTTGCAAAACAGGCCGCCACGGATTTGGGGTATCTTCCTTCCTCATATTCGTTTGGTGCGGCAACAGACTTAGATGCCCATGGACCTAACGCGAATTTGAGAGTTTTTTTCTATCAACAGTGCACAGAAATCGGTCTTTTTCAAACAGCCTACAAAGATCCAGCTGTTTCCGTACGGTCCCAGAGACTGGACATGAATTACATGAGAAGGGGTTGCGAAAGGCTTTTTGGAAAGGGACTTTCTGACTCTACTGCGGTCTTCCGTCAGGAATTTTTTGAACCCACCCAACACCGTGAGTCTTTGTCCGAAGTCTATTATACAAACGGTTCCACCGATCCTTTTGGTCTTCCTGGAATAGCAGCAGAGTTTGGAACTTGGAATAATCGGGGCGTCTATGCCCAGATGATTGAGGGCGGTGCCCATTGCGACGATCTGTCTTTTAGACGAGAGCCGGACGATGCTCATAAGCAAGCCCACGCACAAATTCGCCTGCTCTTAAAAAAGTGGACCAGACCATATTAACTATTTTTGAATCATCCAAAAATCTCGAGCTAAGTTAAGCTCGGTGAGAATCTCATAGGGCATGAGGAAGTATCCCTTCATGCCCCATTGAGCGCCCCAACTATTTCTCACGATGAGTTTACCTTTAGCATCGTCATACCCTACGGCAAGGACAGCATGGCCGCCCATGAGATGCTCATCGCTTGCTGGAATAGGCATGATACCCGATTTAGCAACATCTGGCGCCTCAAAGGACTCATACACAGAAAAGCCAAAGGCCACAGGGAAACCTAATGCCAAAGAACTTTTCACACCTTGTAGATTATTAATTTTTAAATAATTGGAAATACAATGTTGTTTTGCTTCTTTATAAGCTGCAGGCGTCGGTTTTTTAAAAGTATTTGAAGAATCGTATTTCCAGAGATCTTCCCTGCACGCACCTGATTTACTTAACGCTTTAATTCCATCTCTAAGAGCCCCACCGGAATCCTGTTCCGTGGTTCCCTCTATGGCTCTTTCATTATAATAAATAAATAGCCTGCTGATATTTTTAAATTTTCCGGGATCATAGATTTCCTGGGGAATTTTTGCCATTTCTAGAAATTCTAGAGCGCCAGCTAAAGCATTTCCCGTGCAACTTCCAATTTGACCCTGATTAAAAACTGGAGAACATTTTGGTCTCAGATCTACAGATTTGGGCAAAGACTTGGGTGGGGCTATTCTTTCTAAGAATAAATAGTCCCGTTGGTCGGGAAGGTCAGGTCTCCAATTGTAACGGTGCTTTCTTATTATTTTTTTCATGCTTGGGGGTATCGCAAAGAGCATTCCAAGGATGTACCGGGTTATATTTGAGCCTAGGTCCTTCCCGCGGTAAATGCGGGGTAAACTTGTGGGCAAATGTGAAAGTTATGGAATTAGGCGTTATATTTGGAGTATGTTGAGTTTTTTGGAGGTGCATATGACTACAAACTGGATTCGCGGACTTTTTATAACAGCAGTGATCACTTTGGGATTTTCTCAGACGAGTAAAGCCATTCCCCACTATTTACGGGTTTGTAATGTCACCGGTGGTGAATATTTGGAAATATTTGCGGGAAATGATCGCCTCCCTTTTTGTATGTATGGGTCTAGTAAGATTGGCGCGGACACCGTGGCTCAATGGACTGAGGATAAGATCTCAACTCAGGCGAGGCTCGTATTTTTAGCTAAAGATAAGTTTTGTGAAGACTCCGGCGGAAAAACGGAAATGGGAAAAAGAGTGTATGAGAATGGCGTAGAAGGACCCTTTGGATTTTGTAGGTACTCTGATGGGTCTCTTATCAGCTTAGGCACTCTAATTATGTCAGGATCGGAAAGTCCCAGTAATCTTCAACTCAGGGCTTTGTTGCAGTAAGAAGTAAACTTGTCCCCGCACCCAAATTAACTTTTTTCTCAATTTGGAAAAACAGTTTTAAAACTCGTCCCAAAAACGACTGCCCCTGCTGAGTTTTGCCCACAGCGGCAACAGGGTACGGCCTTCTTAATAGACAACTAATTAATAGAGTCACTGGCATGAGGAAAAATCCAAAATACCTCATGCGAGTGATTTTAAATTCGTCTTTCAACAATCTTTTGATCATGGATGCTGAGTACCTACGGTAATGCCCCAAAATTTCATCATGGTATCCGAATAACAAATTAAAAGCGGGGACTGTGATCACCATCACGCCCTGTGCGGCCATGACGGATTTTAATTTTTTCACTGCAAACTTATCGTCTTCAATGTGCTCAATGACGTCTGTGGCAATAACAAAATCATATTTTATATTTTCATCTAGGATTTCAATTCGTCCAACTTCCGTAGTGAAGTTTGTTTTAAATTTTACAGCTGTTTCTCGGGCAAGAGCGACGTTCTTTTCTTCTATGTCTACAGCGTGAACCTTCGCCCCTTTGATTGCCAGCATGGCACAAAATTCTCCACTTCCACATCCAACAACTATAGCCGTCTTTCCACTTAGATTTCCCATCCAATCCAAGAGAATTTCATATTTTGCGGTAGCATAAGGATCAAATTGACGATTGAGAAAATCACTCCACTGGTCCGTGATGACAAGTTCTTGATTCAAAATGTGAGCCTCTTTGAAATTTCTTTAAGGTTCAAAAGTTGTGTGGAAGGAAAAATCTTATAGTGAATTAGAATTTTTGAGATTGCGGTGAGCTCCCCCCATAAAATGCGCCTAAGGGAACGCTTACTTTCTCTCAAATCTTCCCACTGAACTCCGATTTCTTCTACTCTGTATCCTAAAAGATTTGCTCTGATTAAAACTTCAAGATCATTCAAACCGTCATTAGCCATGAGTTCAAAATAAAGTAGTTTTGCCACTGGGGTTTTGTAAAATTTAAACCCGCATTGTGTGTCTCGGTAACTTCGCATTCCACTGAAAATAATTTTTCTGGCAATGACACCTAAAACATTTCCTAGAATGTCTTTTAGAAAAAATTGTTCTCGATTTACCTTTGATCCCTGAATACGTCTCGAGCCAATATAGACATCGCACTTGTCCTCTAAGAGCTGGGTGACGGCGTCCATGATGTATCGTGGAGGAGTGGATAAATCCACGTCTAAGAACCCACTTATTTGCCCCCGAGCTTTGTCAAAACCCGCGGTTAAGGATTTACCCTTACCCAGTGGCGGATCATTTCTAAGAACAATCACATCTGCAAATTTCAGTTTAGGTTTAAGTCTATTCACGTGATCTGGGAGGGCGTCAGTGCCATCATCTACAATGATAATCTCAGTCTTAAGACATAAGTCTGGGCTGAGTGCAGTTTCAATGGCAACCAGTGCGTGCTCTATAATATCCGCCTCATTATAAGTGGGCAGGAGGAGAGAAAGTTCAATATTTGACATTGTTTTAGGGTTTATCATATCGGGAATAGTTCTAACAGCTTTTAGTTGGCTTTTTACCTTGCAGGGACTCGGGATATTTCCTATAAAATAGGCACTCATTTCAGAGAGGAAATCGGTAATGGAAGAGACTAAATCTTATGTGGAAAGCTATCTTGCGGAAACTCAAAAAATCACCGCACTAATAGACCGGGCACCCATCGCACGTATGATCCAGGGCATGAAAGATTTAAAATCTCAAAACGGTAGACTCTTTATTCTTGGAGTTGGAGGAAGTGCGGGAAATGCTTCCCATGCCGTTAACGATTTTCGAAAAATAGCTAACATAGAAACTTACGCCCCAACCGATAACGTTTCCGAGTTAACGGCTCGGATAAATGATGAATCTTGGGAAGTGGTATTTAGTAATTGGCTGAAGGTGTCCCAGCTGGGACCAAAAGATGCCTTGCTGATTTTCTCTGTGGGAGGGGGCTCCGCCACCACTTCAACTAATTTAGTGAAAGCCATGGAACTTGCCAAAGAGAGAAAAGCAAAAATTATGTCTATTGTGAGCAGAAACGGCGGCGCCGCCAAAGAAATGTCGGACATTTGCGTTTTAGTTCCCGTAGTAAATGACAAACACATCACCCCCCACGCAGAAGGTTGGCAAGGGGTGATCTGGCATATGGTTGTCAATGCCTTATGCTAAAAGCCGTCTTCCTAGATAGAGACGGAGTCATTGATGATTTGGTATTTAATGTGAAAACATTGTCGTTTGAAGCTCCCCATTTGTTAAAAGACTTGAAAATTATTCCCAAGGCCATAGAGGGAATGAAAACCCTGCAAGAAAAGGGATTTAAACTTTTCATAGTTTCCAACCAGCCTGACTGTGCAAAAGGAAAGGCTGATCTGAAAGAAATAAATTCTATTGCCGCGGACGTAAAATTGAAAATATCCGAGGGCGGAGTCAAGTTAGACAAAGCTTTTTATTGTTTTCACCATCCTGAGGGAATAGTTCCTGAATACACTTTGAAGTGTGAATGCCGCAAACCCCAACCCGGATTTTTACTGGAAGCGGCTCAGGAATTTCAAATTGATTTAAAGAGTTCTTGGATGGTTGGAGATCAAGACACAGATATTGAGTGTGGTCAAACTGCAGGATGCAACACCATACTCATTGAAAACAAAGATTCAGTAGATAAAAGAGGAAAATCAAAACCCACATTCTCT
>JBBQPV010000151.1:0-5613 GCA_038216925.1 Bdellovibrionia bacterium | reverse complement strand
CGTAAAGCCCGGCCGCGTAACTCGCATGGATCTCACAGAGGGGATTGTGGAATTGGTGAAAGCGGGACTGGGTATAGGAATTTTAGCTGATTGGGCTATTGACCTCCACGCTGTAGAAGGGGAGCTGGCTACACGTAAAATTGGAAATCATGGATTTCAGAGAACGTGGAAAGCCATAATGAGGAAGGGTGATAATAATGAGCCTCATGTTCGGGAATTCTTAGATTTACTGCGCAAGCAAGTCCGTGATGTGGTCAGGGTTTAAGAATTTCAGCAGTGAATCAACTTCTCCAGAGAAGAAATGTTGCGTCAACACGCCATACCCCTTGATTTAGCCCTGCAAATAGGCGAAAACTCATTGTTCATTCACAGGAGAAAATTATGACAGAACAGACACTCAGTATAATAAAGCCCAATGGCGTGAAAAAAAACGTTATGGGAAAAATCATTGATCGATTTGAATCTCAAGGATTAAAAATCGCCGCAGCCAAATTAGATAAACTAGATAAAAGTAAAGCTGAAGGGTTTTATGCTGAACACAGAGAACGTTCCTTTTTTGGTGAACTTGTTGAATTCATGACTTCCGGGCCAGTTCTCATCATGGTCCTTCAGGGTGAAGGAGCCATTGATAAAAATAGAAAAATCATGGGCGCGACGGATCCGAAAAAAGCCGATGCAAACACCATAAGAAAAGACTTTGGTGACAGCATGGGTGAGAACACCGTCCACGGATCCGATAGCCCTACAAGCGCCAAGCGAGAAATCGCTTATTTCTTTGAATCAAACGAAATCGTCAACATCTGACGTCACGCTCACCATTGACTCTCTCGCACACGGGGGAGCAGGGGTGGGTCGGCATGACGATTTTGTTTACTTTGTTCCTTTCACCGCTCCCGGGGATAAGATCCGTGCGCAAGTTGTCCACACTAAGAAGAATTACGCAGACGCAAAACTCGTTGAACTTTTAGAACCCAGCGCAAGCCGAGTAAACCCACCGTGCCCAGTGTTCGGAATTTGTGGCGGTTGTCAGTGGCAACATGTTTCTTATGAAGAGCAATTGAATCAAAAGCAGAAAATTGTGGAGCACGCACTCAACCGCATCGCAAAAGAAAATGTTTTTGAACTTAAAAATATCATACCGTCTCCCGAGCACTTCAATTATAGAAATCGTGCGCAAGTCAGAACTGATGGACCCAAAGTTGGATTTTACAAAAGAAATTCCCACGAACTTGTAGAGTTTGAAAAGTGTTACATCGTTGAGGAACCCATTAACAACGAGATAAATAACTTGAAACTGGAGCTGCACAACCAAGTTCCTGGTAAAATGTCAAAAGTGGAAATATTCCTCACGGAAGAAGGAAAGGTTTCTCGCTCCTCAAATAAATCCCATGGGGAAGAAATGGGATTTTCTCAGGTCAACTCCGCACAAAATAGCAATCTACAAAAGTACATCACTGAGCTTGTTGGAAAACCCAAAACAACAAAAGAGAATGCACTGCTTGATCTCTATTGTGGAAATGGAAATTTTTCCACTCCCCTTGGCCTTAACGGCTGGGAAGTGTACGGCATTGACGGAAGCCGCGTTGCTATAGACTCTGCCAGGAAAAACAAAGTGGGTACAAATTATTTTACCTGTGATGATTGCTCCATTGGGGTTAGAAAATTAAACCAATCAAATAAGAAATTTAACACCATCATACTAGATCCGCCGAGGATCGGATTAGATGACAAGCTCCCCAAACAACTCTGGGGATTAGACGCTAAAACACTAATCTATGTTAGCTGCAATCCGGCTACATTTGCCCGGGATTGGGCGCGAATTAAGAGTCATACAAAATTTGAACTGGTTAGCGTTCAACCATTTGATATGTTTCCCCAAACATTTCACGTTGAATTAGTTGCGCTGGCTAAGCGCCCCTAATCCCAACCCTGAATCTTAAGAATTTCTTTAAATTGAGCATTTTCTAAAGAAAGTGGGGGTAAATATTCACCTCTTAATTCCCGACTCCACCAGCTGCCTGCGGGATCCCGCGCTTGAGAAAAATGATATTCGTATAATCTTGCGCGCACAAATTTAGGTGGAGAATTCTTGAATGGATTTGAGTTAACCAGACTAAGAACCTCGCGGTCATCTTGAAGAAATTTTGCCACCAAATTTAAAATCCAGGGGTGACGAGAATAATCTGACATCGCCGCAAACCACATTTGCCAATCAAGTTTGTAATGATACGGAGAAACAAGAGGAGGCATACGGTGAACATCTCCTGGCTTAGCTTTAAACCCATACTCTTTCCAATTTGTGGTGGGCGTAATTTTCTGATCATCAGTGCCTTGAATGACCACTTCCATGCGGTTTCTTGTAACGCTGCCAAATGCTCCGTAAGTATTTACAAGTTGCAGCGGCTCAAAACTTGAATTCATCACCTGCCCTGGAGAAATCATATTGACAACAGGTCTCCAACTTAAAATTCCCACTAACCCCGCCAACGCCCAGACGGAATACTGGTGAAATTTAAATGCAATAAGATTCTCAGGAATAGTTATAGGAATTATTTTTGAAAGGAGGGCATCGTCAAGACAAGCAACGCATAAAACGATGGTGATATAATTAAGCCAAGACAGATTCCCACTGACAATTAGCATGAGTTGAAAACAAACCGTGATTATAACCGCAAAATATCTCAAATATCTTGGTCCGAAGTATCCAAAGGGAATAATAAGTTCAACAAAGTGGGTGAAAAGAACCGCTGACTTATGAACAAAACCCGGAAGACGATGAAAATAAATACTCAGTGGATTAGGAGAGGGTTGGGTTTCATAGTGATAAAACATACATGTCAGATCCTTCCAACAGGAATCTCCCCTGATTTTAATCAGCCCTGCGCCAAGCATCACCCGGAATAGAACCCATCGCAGTAGCCAAATGACCAGAACAGGAGGAGCGACGTCTTTTGATCCTAAGAAAATACTTAAAAAACCCGTTTCTAAAAGAAGGATTTCCCAGCCAAATCCATAAAACGTCTGACCGATATTTACAAAAGAAAGATAAATGGCCCAAAGCAGAAACCAAACCAGCATTGAAAACACCAGCCCAAATGATTCTGAAAAACCAGTTAATGCTAAAACGGAAAGACCTAATCCAAACCACGCACCGAAAATTAAAAATGAGTCAGAAGAATTAACAAAAAACACACTGGGTGATTGCCAAAATTTTATTTGATTAATAAACAGGCGCGCCGGTAAGAGGCCCCTAGAGCCGATGAGGGCCTTACCTTGATTAACAAGAATCAAAAATCCAATAAAATAAATGAAAGCCAAAGCTCTCTGAAAGCAGAGTCTGGTTAGCCAAAAATTAGAATTCATAACCCGTTATATATACGAAATCTTGCATGTTTTATAGGGCTTGCCGCCAATTTTGGGCCATTTTATTGATTTTTCTGATCCTATTTCCTCTCAAGGCCCTTGCTACCTTGGTCTAAGAATTGAAATTAGTGGCCTGCTATGTTGTACGTTTACTTTAAAAAAAGCCTGATTTTGACTCTCTGTATTGCCCTTTTCTCCGCAAGCACGGCATGGGCGGACATTCCCGCCGAATTTTCCCCTGAAGAATTTAGGCAAAGGGCAAAGGCCAGAATTGCTCAGTCATATGTATATAGAAATTTTGGGAGCAAAGTTTTTGAGGCTCATGAAAAATACAAAGAACATCCTGTTACCGGTGGTGTTAAAGATCTTGCCTCCAACGTGGCAATTGCAGCAGTCATCACGTTTCTAGTTGTAGCTATAAAAGAATTCAAAGAAAAAATGGATGATCGCAAATTTGGAATCAGCAGAAAAGAAGAGGCAACTAAGTATTTGGAGTTGGACACCAGCTGGCCTGCCACAGAAAAATCTTTGTACGCTGCTTCTGACTCCGCGTTAGCTTTTGGACCAACTAAAGCATTGGAATTTCTCACCGCAAAATATTTTCCTAAATTTGCCGAAAAAGAATTAGGCGGCAAAATGATGAATAGTTTTGTGGTGGGGTTATTATTTTCCGTTGGGATAAATTTTATAAATGAAGTTATTTTGATGTCATGCCGGTATCTGGTTGAACACGACAAAGATGAAGAGTTGTCCAAGTATTTGCCCGGCGGCCCACTGACCAACGATGAGCTAAAAGCCGTAACCTTACTTGAAGGTAGGACGGGACTCACCCTATTCGGCACGGGCATAATCGGTGGCGGACCGGTAACCCGCTCGGCCTACCGAAAAGTGTTTGCCACTTTAAATTTTATTTTACGTAGTGACGATGATTTGAGAAACCTGCTTTGGAGTCATGTTGTGAGAGAGGCCGTCACCGATGGCCGCGTGATCACCACCTTTTCTATTGTAACTGCGGGCAGCGCGATGAGACCCAAATTCATTTCTGAGGCAAAAAAGTTTAAATTATTTAAAAAGACTGGCTACACAATAGCACTTTACGCCTTACCTATGTTTATCCCCGATGATGTGATGGATAAACTATCTTTTAGCGCGCATAGAGCTTTCAGCTTTAAAATTTCCAACCCCCTTTCCGGCGCCAAAACCCTCTCCAGTAGTTACGTTGACTCCGCAGCAAACTTAAAATTTATTTTTGAACAAAGCAGGCTCTCAAGGGAAGAAGTGGTCAATGACAATTTAACTGTAACTAAATTAGCCGTAGAGAAAATTGAAACACTTGTAGAAAGACAAAAAAAGATGATCACCAAACTAGAGGCGACCTCCGATGAAGCAGGTAAAAAAACTCAAAACACAGAATTGGCTGCGGGCTCCTCTAAAATTTCTGTCTATCAAAATTTAGTGACTCAAAGCATGAACTTTATACTAAACAGATACCAAGAAGATTTAGAACGGCTAACAGACCTGCATTTTGCTGACTCCGCGAGATCCACTTTACTTCAAGAACAGATCTCTACGGTTAAGCAAGTGATGACGACTCTTCAATATCGAAGGAACCTTTTGGCAGCAGAATACAGTATCCGAGACTTTAACTATGAATTAGACCCAGACACCTATTCCTCAGTGAGGAGGACCTTGACTCAGGACTCTTACTGGGGTTTTTTCGAAAGTGGAACTTAAGAGGTTGTCTTTCTGCTCCGCGTTTGTTAGCCATAAACCATGGGTAAATGGCTTGTCCTCAGCGCTTTAATCTCAATCAGTCTGTCCTGCTCAAATGCAGAAACAAAGAGAGAACAGGCCGAACTTTACCTGAAAATTGGCACAAGTCATTTAATCAAAGGAAATTATCCACAAGCCCTAGCATCGCTAAACGAAGCAGAACGCTTGGATCCGGACAACGCGGTGATTCAGAACAATTTAGGATTGGCCCTCTTTGTTCGGAAGGAATTCCCTCTGGCAGAAAAACACGTGTCTCGGGCCCTAGAACTGAATCCCAAATACAGTGACGCCCGCAATAATTTAGGAAGAATCCATATTGAGCTGGCAAGGTATGATTTGGCCATTGAAGAACTCAAAGCGGTGACAAAAGACTTAACCTATCCCACTGTGGAGAAGGCCTATGTGAATTTGGGCTATGCTTACCTGAAAAAGGGAGACCCTAAAGGTGCTCTCCTTCCATTAAAAAAGGCTATAGAT
>JBBQPV010000150.1:0-5658 GCA_038216925.1 Bdellovibrionia bacterium | reverse complement strand
AGAAGCACAAGGGCTTTTATCCGTGGGTCCGCAGCTGCAATCAGAGTTGCATTAACTGTCCCGTTACTTACGCCCACTAGGGCCGTATGAGTCACGTCAATTTGTGACCATCTCTGTGTGACGGAAAGATGATCCATCAATGCCTTCACGGATAGATTGCCAAAAACCGTATGATGTCTAAGTTCTGAGAGTCCACTAGCACCGGTCTGAAATTCAAATCCATTGACTGCTGCAATAGCCACGGCCATGCCCCTCATGCAAAACAGTTTTTCCATGGCAAACTCCAAAGGCGTGTATCCGTAGATAGAAGTAGTAACGACGGCAAATGGAACCCGTTTACTACTTTTTGGCATCACCAATCTAAAAGACATGGTGCCGTCTTGATGGGCAATGGGATCGTAGACTGGGATCTTTAAATTAACGGTGGTACAAAACGGACCGTCAGAAACCGGCGTCACTACTTCTGCCCGGGGATCGGCTGCATAACTCAAACTTACAAATAAAATAATCAAAACTGCTACAGTACTGTTTAACATGGAAAATCCTCCTTATTAAACAACCTTAGAAATTTTCCTTTCCAAGTTCGTTAACACTTGTTAATTTTTTTGAATATTTATGGATTCACTGAACTTTCTTAAAAATTTTCTTCTTAGGTTCACCGCTATGTCCCCTTTGGATTGGGCAGTGACTGCTACAAAAGTTCACACCCGAAATTTGAAAAAAGGAGATTTTTTATTTCGACAAGGAGAAATCAGTGACGTCATTGGTTATGTGAAGCGGGGATTGATTTACACGTATTACGTTGATCAAGAGGGAAAACAGTATGTAAAGAATTTCGCCTGGGAAGGGCGTCTGATCAGTCCCTATGCCGCTATCATTTCAAAATCCGTTTGTCAGTTTTCTGGTCAGGCGCTGGAAGACACAACGGCGATTTGTCTGCCCTACAAAGAATTGGAAACTCTTTATGATAAGAGCCCTGCTTGGGAACGCATCGGCAGAAAAAATGCTGAAAAACTTTTAATTGAAAGGGAGCTTAGGGAGTATCAAAACCTGTGTTTTGACACTAAAACCAAATACGATGCCTTTGTTGATTACTTCCATCCCATTAAAGAGCGTGTCCCCCAATATATAATTGCAAGTTATCTTGGCGTTACTCCAGTGGCACTCAGTAGGGTTCTCAATAGAAATGTTTAAGAATAATTTATTTGGGAGGGGATTTTAAAAGCTTGTCTACAATGTAAACAACACCTTGGCCCGTGAGAATTGTTTGCCGCAGGAGAACATTATTAACGTAAGTCTTATCCCCTTTGACACTCACTTTTAATTTGCCACCATCTAGGAGTGTGATCACCTGTTTGTCTTTTAATGTTTCATACGCACCGCCGGCAACATGATGCTGAAGAAGCTTCAGGCGCTGCTCAGATTTCTCAGGAGAAAGTGCTTCCATTAGCTTTTTAGGGAAATTTTTAAATGCAGCGTCTGTTGGGGCAAAAACTGTGGCTTTATTCTCAGTGAGCCACTTGTCCAATTGAAGGCGGTCTACCAACTTTAATACTGTAGAGAGGTCGTTTGTTTCTTTCAAAACTACATAATCATTTGCCGGCAATGCCCAGGCATTTTGGATCCCAAAAAAGAACGGCAAAGCAAACACGATCACTGCTATTTTTATATTCATAGTATTATTGTATTTAGACTTTAGAAGCTGTCAATTCAGTTTTTTTATTTTTTCCTGAGCTTCTTGTTTTTGATAGGCTAATCCATATTTCTTTGCATTTTGAAAATATTCGTTTGCCTGGGTGACATGGCCATCATTGGAAGCCAGATCCCCTAGACGTAAGAACGCCGATGATACCGCTTCAAATTCAATTTCTTCATATTCACCGTTAAGTCCAATGGATGGATTTGCTGGTGCAACTACCTTCAGAAATGCCTCTGAGGCCTTTTTTTTGGAATTTAACCGTAAGTAGTGTTCACCCAGAATATGCCAAGTGGCTCTGGAATTTGACTCTCTCTTAAGGGCCATTGCAAAATATTTTTCAGCTTCATCAAAGTGGCCTTCCTTAGAGGCCACCATTCCCAAACCTAAATAGGGCCAGTCTGGGTGTGCCTCATCAGGCTTGTCTCCAAGATCAACGGCCATTCGGAAATACTTTCTTGCCTCAGGCAATAAGTTTAGGTCTGCGTAAGCAAGGCCGACGGTACATACAACCACTCTTTTGTATTCAGGCATAATCAGTCCAACAACAGGTATGATTGAGGAGAATTTTTTAGGACCCAGATCTTTTTTAAAATTTATATAGACCAGACTCAATGGATTTTGAATTACGTTATATCTACTCTCATCAGTCAGATGTTTAGTCTTAATGTAATATCTCAGTGCGAGTATGTTTTCCCCATTGATCGCAGCTAGATTCTCAAGACCGGCCAGAGCCGCCGGGGATTCTGAATTTATTGACAATAATTTTTCAAAATTATCCTTAGATTTATCTAATTTTCCAGATTTAAAATAGAACACACCCCAGAAGAAAGCCTCAAAGGCCTTGTTGGTATTTATTTTTGTCAGGGAAGACTGAATCCTCTTCTCATCCTCATTGGAAAGAGCTGCGATTATCTTCCAAACGGCGTCGTGAATAAGAATAGTTGGGTGGTCCTTAGAATAATATTGAAGTTCCCCCATAACTTGCATGATGTCCGGAAATGACATTGGTAACTTAGCAAGTATTGAGAAGTAGCCTTTCAGATCCACGATCATTTCTTTTTTGTCCAGTAAACCAGAATTTAAAAGCTCAACATAAATTGGACGCATCTCTTTAAGTAGATTTTGGCGGAAAAAGGTTTCAATTAAGCCCTTGTAGGCGGGGATTAATAATTTGTCCTGGGACTTAAGAGTAATAGCAGATTCAAAATTTTGTCGTGAGAGTTTGTATTTCCGTTTTGATAAAAATGCCCATCCTTTAGTGATGTAGATCCCGGCTTTTTCTCTTTCAGATTCTAGGTGTGGAGTCTTTTCAAATTGGTCTGCGATTAAAAGGTAGTTGTCATAGTCTCTGCTAAACGCGTAGCAGTTCATCAGCCCAGAATAAATTAAGCCATCGAGGCTTTTATCTGTTGGGCCTATCCTTTGAGCTTCACTAAACTCTGAAAGTGCTAAAGCGAAATTTTTGAGCTCTAGTAGTATTTGTCCCTTCAAAAGATGCAGCAGTTTGAGCTGCTCGTCAGATTTAAAAATAGCAATACTGTAGTCAACCGTTTGAAGCGCTTTGACGGAATTGGCTTGCGCCCAAATAACCCCAATTAAACCTAGATAAAGTTCAAACTTCTCAGGACCAGAACCAAGATCTAATTTTAGAACCGCTTCGAATGCCGCTTCTGCATCGTAGAGGCGCCCTAGTTCTTTAAATGCCCAAGCCTTTCTCACCATAATAACCGACTTTAATTGAGGATCGGTGGCTTGGCTTTGAGCCATTTCCAGGTAATGGACGTTAAGTTCCTGATTGTTTTCAAAGTTGTAAGTTTCGGCGATATTCATCAAACTTTGTATTTTTCTCCTGCTGTCTTGTTTAGGAAACTTGTCATAGGCGCTTTGAAATTGTTCTCGTGCTCCAGGATATTTTTTTTGTTTCAGAAATATTAATCCCTTAAGATTATAAGATTGTGCATTTTGTAAATCGCCTAAAGGAACTGAAGAGACTTTACTCGCACAAAGAGTGGCTAAATCTAGATTTCCTTGATCTTCATATGTAAAGCCCTGCCAAAGATATTTGCCGATGAGGGACCGGGATGGAGAGGAGGTTAACGGTGGCAGATTTCCGCACGTATGAGCGGCGAAGGCATTCGTTGAAATGGTGAGCACTAAGATGAGAAGGTAAACCTTCATATAGGGATGGAGAGTTCTCGCCTGACATCGTTAAACGGTTTTCCCATCATCGCTTCCCAATTCTGCATATAAAGGGGTTTTGAATTTTGGCCTATTTCTAAGCCCCTCTGGAAAGTGGCCACGCATTTTCTAAGCTGTGTGGGTTTAAAGAGGACAAGATGAAGAAAGAAGAGGGAGGCAATCATAATGGATCCTGGTCCTAATGTCTGACCATACGTAAATGCTAATACTCCGATTTCTCCTTCCAAGCTGGTGTCGAATCCCGCAAGCACATGCCACAAATCGTGCACTTTTCCATAACGATAAAACATATATGAGATGTCATCATGAAAATCGATATTGGCAAAGTCGGGATCAAGATTGTTTAGCTTCATGTGGGTCGCATAAGTGTGCCCCAAAGTGTCAGGCGGCAATTTGATGAGCTCGTCTAAAATAAATTTTGGAAACAAGGGCTTTTTCTCCAACATTTCAGCGCCACCGGGAAGACTCTTATAAACGTCTATGGGATCCTTAAATCTCTCTGGTTTAGCTATGCGCCTGGCGGCGGCAATAATAGAATCGGTTTTTTTTGGATTAATGATCACAATCACGCTTGCAACCAAGAAACGCAATAAATTGAAGATCTGCAATGAGCCCCCTTTTTGAAATAAGGTTATTGATAGAAATAAAACTGTTAAATGTAAAGGTATTTGGGGTAGAACAGGAGTGAAACTCATCACGGGGGACGCTATGAGATTACCTTTTATTGCCATTACTTTTCTTGTCTTAGTTGCAGTTTTAACTGGATGTTCAAAACCGAAATCCTCTGCCGTACCTAAGGATATTAAAAGTTCTTTTTTAGTCTCAGAGGTTCCCACTCTTCCAAGTCCACTGAAAGCCAATCGGGCAAAGGTCACCTTACTTAGAGACTCGCTGGAAAAAGAGTTTCTCTTACAAGTCCAATCCATTATTCAAGTTGGTGCTCCCCAGTTCAGAGGGATGCAAAGCCGGATTGTTTATTTTACCGAACAAGATGGAAAGCTCTATTTAGTGGAGTCCTCCAAGGGGAATCTTGCGGCTAAGAATTTGCCACAAAAACTCCTTTTAGCTGAATTTCCTATAACTGAGTCAACACCAACAGCAGTGACATTTGATTTTAATGCAGGAATGACTCGACTTTTTTCAGTCACTGACTGGAGAAGCCATGACGGATCCGGTGGGAGATATGATCCGGGATATACTTCTGCAAAATCTGCCTTTAGTTTCATCAGCACAGCAAAATTCTCAAATAGTAATAGTCTAGTGATTCATCAATTAGCGCAGCTTGAAATGCAATCTGGCGTGGGGGAAAATTATAATTTGCCTGTAGAGATTATTTATTACCTGACTCCGTATAATCCCGATTCTACATTTGCCCCTAGTCGCGCGACCCGCAAGTATGATCGCATGGGATTCTTTGAAGTCAGTCCCAAATACAACGATGAGGGTGGAACCGTTATCTATGCTTCCAAAATGGATGTTAGAAAACCTGTGATTTATGCCATCTCCGCCAATACACCCGCAGATTTTAAGCAAGCCGTTAGAGACGGTATTTTATATTGGAATAGAGCGTTCGGTCAGGAAGTCATTAAAGTAATAGATGCTCCTGCCGACGTGACAGCTCCAAACAATGATTTAAACATTGTTCAATGGGTAGATTGGTCTACAGCTGGATTTGCCTACGCAGACGCACAAATGGATCCCAAATCTGGCCAAATTTTACATCAACAGATTTATCTTACCAGCGCTTGGGCCATTTACAG
>JBBQPV010000149.1:0-5663 GCA_038216925.1 Bdellovibrionia bacterium | reverse complement strand
TCAAATTAACGGCCATTGTGATTGAGCTAAATTCTCTCAGTTCAAGAGGGACTGAATCTATCTTGCCTCTAGCTAAATCTAAATTTTGTTTGTGATATTTTCTAATGGCAGAGGAGGAGATATTGGAGATCGATAGACTTTCACTGGATTGAAAAAAGCGGCCGTTTTTAACCGCAATTAAATTGAGTCGCTTAAGTCTTTCAAAACCCTCTAGAGACTGTGCTACGGATATCCCCAGCTGACTTGATATCCACTTACTTGAAGCCCTATTATTTTTCAATTTTCCTAAACTCAGAATAGCGTAATGATACCAATCTGAAATAAGGCTAAACTCATCTTCCCGCAGTAGTTTTTTGGCGTCAATAGTAGCTAAGTTTGAATCACCTAGTCCCGATCCCCACAGCTTTTGCGCCTCAGAGGGGGACAGGCCCAGGCGCTCTGATATTTTAGTGGCTTGTTTTTTTGTAAGATTTTTTTTCCCGTTAATCAGATGTGATAAATGTGACGGACTCATTTCCAAAATTCTTGCGAACGATCTCAGTGAAAATAGTGGATTGTGTTTTTTCCTACTAACCAATTCAGATAATAATACAGATCTAAAATCATGCATTTGCGCCCCCAGGTTCTATTGTTGGTCAGGGGAGGCAGAAAAGTCAATCAAGCTTGAATACAAGTGTGTGCAAAAAGAAAACAGGACTGTAGCTTAGTGCTTGCTGACCATTCCATACCGAAGACAGAAAAAATTGACGATCAAATTTATTACACTTTCAGCAAAGCACTGAAGTCTTTTCAGGAGGGTCAGGCTGCTGTAGCGGATTGGACGCTACAGGCAGGCATAGATTTGGCAATGGAGACATCTTAATTATAATTTACATTCGGGAGAACTCATGAAGATCTTAATTTTGACGCTGGTTTTTTTATCTACTTCTTATGCCTCGGCCCAAGAATTGTCCCCGAAAATGGCAGGGCTCTATCAGTTAGATCGAGAAGCAACTGATGCGAAATATTATAATGGCCAAAATAAGTATTACCAGTGTCCCGATCAAGCCAAGGTGACTGAAGTTCAAAGAGAAGGTTATTTGGAAGTATTCATTGAGCCTGCCGGTGATTTGACTAAGTATTCTGACCTGCGAGGCTATTGGTCGAGTAAAAGTATCAGTGGGAATGCCGCCAGTGGCGATACAGGGCCGCGCAATGATCAATACGTTTTTAACGCAAACGAAGTATCAGATACTCGGCGCGAGGTGGGTATAGTGGGTTATATAAGCGCCTATAGTGGCATACATCGTCCATTTTATAATAAAAATAAATTGATTTTCAAACGTAAGAGTACCGCTGTTCCCGCGGGCCTTATCCTCTCTGATGACTCACGTTTGGAATGCACATTCCGTCAAATTAAATAACAAAAGATTTTACCATTGCACAAAATTTTTTTGGTGCTAAATTTCGCCCATGAAAATCGCGACCTATAATTGCAATTCTGTCAGAAAGCGAATGCCCATCATACTTGACTGGCTCAAAAAAGAGCGACCCGATGTTCTTGCACTGCAAGAAACCAAAGTGCAAGACGTGGATTTTCCAGTCAATGCATTTACTGAAGCGGGCTACATTGTCACATTTCGAGGAATGAAAAGTTATAACGGCGTTGCCACTCTCACGCGCGTGAAGCCGTCAAAAGTTATTTATGGATTCAAACCCGGGCCGGACTCGGAAGATTTTCGGATTATCCAGACGGTTGTTAATGACGTGCGCATCATTAATACCTACGTTCCTCAAGGTTCCGATATTGAGTCCGAGAAATATCAGTACAAACTTAAATGGTTTGGGCGTCTCAGAAAATATTTTGACACTGAATTAAAATTTAAAGGACATATTGTTTGGCTAGGGGACTTAAACGTTGCTCCAGAGCCCATTGACGTGGCCAATCCTGAAAGAAACGTTAATGACCCTTGTTTCCACATTGATGCCCGAGAAGAATATAAAAAAACAGTTAAAGACCGCTTCCTTGACGTCTATCGCGCGCGGTATCCGGATAAAGTTCAGTACACCTTCTGGGACTTTTTTCGTGACGCCTACGCACGTAACAGAGGGTGGAGGATAGACCACATTATGGCAACACCTGACTTTGCCGAACTTTGCACCAAAGTAGGCGTTGACGTTGGGCCTCGTGAAGCGCCTAGCCCTTCCGATCATACTATCGTTTGGGCAAGTTTTAAGCTTTGAAAAACCCCTCATCGAATGGTACTTTTGGCGCCAAATGTTGCGCAATAAAGATTATAGAGAAGAAATAAAATCGCTCTCAAGATCCGACCTGGAAAAACGGGCGATGGAGCTTACAGATTTTGCTGAAAATGCAAACGTCCCCCTTCATTGGGTGGATGGCAATGGCATTATTATTTGGGCTAATCAAGCCGAGTTGGATCTCTTAGGGTACTCACGAGGTGAATATATAGGTCAACCCATCGCAAACTTTCACGCCGACGCACCCATTATTTCAGACATTTTGACTCGTTTACTTAAGTTTGAAACTCTCAAAAATTATCAAGCTCGGCTGAAAGTAAAAGACGGATCAATTCGGCACGTTCTGATTAATTCTAGCGTGTACAGTGAAAACGATCAGTTTATTCATACCCGCTGTTTTACAAGGGACATTACTGACAGGGTACGCGCAGAGGAACTAGCCGATGCAGAAACTAAACTTTCTGAAGCCACTGCTGCACTTACTCGGAGTGAAAAGTTTAAAACTCTTATTTTTGAAAACTCCCAAGACTGTATTAAAATTTTAGACCCTCAGTCCCGTATATTGTTCATGAATGGGTGCGGACAAAAATTACTTGAGATTGAAAATTTTGAAAACATAGAACGGTCAAATTGGACGGATTTCTGGAGTGGTGAAGATCAAGCTGCCGCAATCAAAGCCATAGAAGATGCTAATGCCGGTGGAATTGGAAGAATGTCCGGTTATGCGGAAACTTTCAAATCTCGTGATCCAAAATGGTTTGATGTTGTGATTTCCCCAATATATGATGAGCAAAACAAAGTCGGACAGTTGCTTGCGGTTTCAAGGGACATCACTGAAACTAAAAATGCGGAAATTCAGCGAAAGGCAGCCCTTGCTGATGCTGAGAGTGCAAGAAAAGAACTTTATGATTTTTTTATGCAAGCGCCAGCTCCCATGGTTATTCTTACCGGTCCTGAACTAAGATTTAAATTAGCTAACCCTCCATATATAAATCTCATTGGAAGAAATCCATTGGGTAAAACCGTCAAAGAGGTCTTTTCAGACCAAGAAATTGCCGATTTTTTGCCTATTAACGATCAGGTCTTTAAAAACGGAATTCCCTTCCACGCTAAAGAAGTTCCATTTTACCGCAAAGAAAATGACGGGAGCACATGCACCTTTTACCTCAGTCCAACTTACACTCCTTATCTAGACTCAAAAGGTAATATTCAAGGAATTATGGTTATAATCCTTGATGCCACAGAGCAGGTTTTAGCTAGACGCTTAACTGAAGAACGGGAAGAGGAGTTTAGAACGCTCGCAAATTCAATTCCTCAACTGGCTTGGATGGCCAACAGCGACGGATTTATTTTTTGGTATAATAAAAAGTGGTACGAATACACCGGAACAACACCCAAAGAAATGGAAGGGTGGGGCTGGAAGAGTGTTCATTCTCCCGATGAATTGCCAAAAGTTTTGGAGCGTTGGGAACATTCTATTAAAACTGGTGAAACGTTTGAGATGGTTTTTCCTTTGAAAGCTGCGGACGGACAATTCCGTTCTTTTTTAACCCGGGTCATTCCGGTGCGAAATTCCAAGGGAGAAGTAGTTCGTTGGTTTGGAACCAATACGGATATAGAATCTGAAAAGGAAACGCAACGGAAGTTAGAGAATGCGGTTAGAATTCGAGATGAGTTTTTATCCATAGCTTCCCATGAATTACGCACGCCGCTTACTTCTCTCTATCTCATGCTTCAAATGCTTTTGCGTGACGCCAAAAAAGGATTGGTGATGGACGCGGGCCACTTGTTAAAAAAATTAACGACGGTTACCCAGCAGTCTCAACAATTGGGTGAACTCATCGATGGATTACTGGATGTCTCACGTTTAGGGACGGGCAGAATCAGTATTGATCGCACTCAAATCAGTTTAGCAGAACTTGTCAATCAGGTTATCTCCCACTTATCCGAAGAAGCAAAAAGGTCAAAGATTGAAATAAAAGCGGCCCTTAAGGACCCAGCAATTGGTCAATTTGATAAATTACGAATGACCCAAGCAATCACTAACCTAATTACAAACGCGATTAAATATGGAAATGGGAGTCCGGTAGAAGTAAGTGTGGCAAGTGATTCATCAAATGCCATTTTAAAAGTGAAAGATTTTGGAATTGGAATTTCCACCGAAGATCAAAGTAGAATTTTTGGCAGGTTTGAACGTGCAATTTCCCATAAGAATATCAGTGGCCTTGGATTGGGTCTGTTTATTACAAAAGAAATTGTTGAAGCTCACAATGGTCGAATTTCTGTAGAAAGTGAGTTAGGAAAAGGATCCGCATTTACGGTTGAATTGCCGATGGCGGCCACACCGCACCCATTAATGAGCACGGTGTGATCACATCAGATTCTTTATGGTTCTGTTCGATACAAGTAGAGACGGGTCTCGCTGGTTTTAAAAATCTCTTGCCTTAATCCATCAATAAAAGTTTTGAGATTAACTATTTCCGCCTGCGCATCCTCTCGAGTAGTAAGGCGCTTTATGGCAACCTCGTCATAGGTGGAACTATAGCCCTTAGGGTCATCGCTCATACGTCTTGCAAAATACGTTCGAGCCGTAATTTCTTTATCATCCTGGAAAATAGTCTTAATAGCTTTGTCACAAAGCGCCCTTGTCTCAGCGTCGTTCCGTGAATCAGTAGCGCAAATAAAAGTGTCTACGGCTAGAAAGCGTGACATCTGGACAGTCATGAGTTCATAACTATGTGGACTGACAAAGAGCAGTTTCTGACTTCCAAACATTAAATCAGATCTTATTTGAAGCATTTCGTGTTTTGCGTCTTCCCAAAAGAAGTGAGTTGCATTTCCCAGGTGGGACGAAAAAAGATCCAGATAAAATTGCAGCATCTGCATATTGCTACCAACGCCACCACGACTGAGCATTTTCAGAGCTACGGTTACGTCCAAAAAATCGATTTTATTAAACGTCCAAAGTGCCCGGCTTTGAATCTCAGTGGCTTCATCTTCTGTTGTCCCAAAGAGATGACTTATCTCGTGCACAATAAGCGCTAAAGATTCTTCCCTAACATTATTTTCGTTGAGCTTAGGGGCCATGGAGAAGGGGCTGATACAAATAGATCCCGGTGTATAACCATAGATACTTCCGTCTTTTGGAGTGCCGTCGGAGTCATAGCATGGTTTGGTGAGCCGCAGTTCAACTTGGACTTCTTTCAAAACATCAGACATTTTTTTATCCGAAGTATATATTTTGTAAAAAGGCGATTTCTTTTGGCCCTCTCCAAGAGACTCAAAAAATCTTTGTTGCTCATTGAACCAACTTTTAATCATTGGACCTGCGTTGACTCCGTAAATTGCCATGACAACATCATTGACCGTGGATGGATGGGGATTAGTTGTGCCGCCGCCACCGCCGCTGACTGCTCCCGCCA
>JBBQPV010000148.1:0-5701 GCA_038216925.1 Bdellovibrionia bacterium | reverse complement strand
AAGTCCTCCAAACCATTATTTTGCACCGGACTGTATTGAAATAACAGAAACCTATCTGACCGATATTAAAGATAAGGGCTTTAGTTTAATAAAAACAAAGTGTGGTATCAGCCCCGAAAAGGAATTGGCAACTCTTATTGCCATTGCACCCCGTTTAAAAGATTTACGCTTAAAATTGAGGCTCGATTTTAATTCCAGACTAAACTTTTTGGATGTTAAAACTTTTTTTAAATCATTTGTAAAAAAGGTTGGAGATTTTAATAGTATAGATTTTGTTGAAGATGTTTGTTCTTTCAATAGGCTTCAATGGGCAGAAATAAAAAGTGAATTTGGTTTAAAATTGGGTTTAGACAGGGAATTGAGAAACGTTACGTCCACTGACCGGTCTAAATTAAACAACTGTGCAGACGTACTTATTTTAAAACCAGTCATTCAAAACCCAGAGGAAATAGTAAATCTTGCGCGGGATAATAATTTAAAAATTTCTGTGACCTCCAATTTGGATCACAGTTTAGGTATCATGGATGCAGCTTATGAATCGGGGAAAATAAACGTCAAATACTCTGGTCTTCTTGTTGCCGGGGGACTCATCTCCCACATGCATCTTGAAGATGACGGATTTTTTTCAAAAATTAAAACAAATGGGCCTCATTTGATCGATCTTCCAAAAATAGGATTGGGGTTTACTACGGAAATAGAAAAACTAAAATGGAATTTCCTTCTATGAAGAGCGTTGATTGGACGACGTCAGAGATATTTGTTGCCGGAAAATCTCCCAGCGCGATAATTTTAGCTTCTCATTTGAAGACGTTACCAGAATGTTTAGGACATATTTTTATTTCTACTTCTGGATCCAGAGAGCAGAAGTGGGTGGGTGTTTCAAAAAAAGCCATGCTCATTTCCGCTGACGGAGTTAATCGATTTTTGAATGTTAAAAAAAATGATATTTGGTTTCAGGCCCTTCCGTCACATCATGTGGGAGGACTTTCCATAGAGGCAAGGGCCTTCTTGACTGGATCTCAGGTGTACCAATGGCACGCTTTGAATCCAAAATGGATTGTTGAGAATTTCTATCAAGCCTTGAATCATTCCAATGCCACTTTGACATCTCTTGTTCCCACTCAAGTTTTTGATATTGTTAAATGTGGACTAAAAAGCCCTTCTCGTTTACGTGCGGTTGTTGTCGGGGGAGATTGGCTCCCGGAAAATCTTTATCATAAAGCGCGAGCCCTGAAGTGGCCTCTCCTTCCAAGTTTCGGAATGTCAGAAACTGGTTCTCAGATTGCCACTGCGCCACTCACTTCCTTATCAAATTCCGAATACCCGGCTTTGGAAACTCTTTCTCATGTTCAATTAAAAACTGATCCTGACAAGCGGCTTTGCATAAAAAGCTCAGCTCTATTTTCATATTATGTGGTGGATGACAAAATGAAGGCTAACCTTCAATACCCAGATTTTAAAGACGGCTGGTTTAAATCTGAAGACACGGCGTCCCTTGAACACAATAAAGTGATTCCACTGGGAAGAATAGGCGACATTTACAAAGTGGGGGGAGAACTAGTGTCAGGGCAGACTCTGGATCATATTTTTAATGAAATGCTAACTGAAGTTTGTCTTAGTGAGACGGTTATAGATGCTTGTATAGCCATGAAGAAAGAGGAGCGCCTGGGACATCAGGTAGAACTATTTGTAGCCAAATCTCAAGATGTAACTGAAAAGGAAATTCAGAACTTAGTTCAACGCTTTGACACTTCAGTCAGACCATTTGAAAAAATTCGGAAGATAAATTATGTAAGTGAGATTCCACGATCTGATTTAGGTAAAGTATTAAAAAATCTTCTATAAATCTAAGAGCTGTTTTGCGATGGGAGGAATTGGAATCTTTATGAAAGTTTTTCTATCGCAGAATACTTGGACGGTCTCAACTCTGGCGTGACAGACGGCGGCACGGTTAAATTCTGCAATAATAACAAAAGAAGTTTGGCCAACAGACTTAATGGAAATAACCACCTCAATAGCATCGCCGGCACTCAATGGTTTAAAGTACTCTGCCTCAGCTTTTCTAATTGGAGCAACCCACTGGCCATTGCCAAACCATTTCTCCCATTTCCCCAATTTTTGAATGATCCACTGCTCATACACTTCGTGAGCTAGAGAGAAAACATTGCCAAAAAATAGAATGCCAGCAGGATCTGACAGATGAAATGGAATGGTTATTTGTTTTTTATACATTTCACGCATGCCTTACTATACCAAATTTCCTTGCCCTGTCGAGGAACTCTCCCTATGATCACCGATTATGTCCAATATTCCTGAAATAAAAGCTCACTTATTTATTTGCACAAATCACCGAGATGTTGGGGACAGCTGTGCTGCAAAGGGGAGTAAAGAGTTAAGAGAGAAATTAAAAAATCAATTTAGACAGAAAGATGTGCGCATTAATACGGCCGGGTGTTTGGGTCGATGCGAACATGGAATATTAGCGGTGCTTTACCCTGAGGGAAAATGGTTTTCAGGCTTAACGACAGAAAGCGGTCCCCTTTTAGAGGAAGCAGTAAAAAGGAGTTTAGAATGAAAAAAGCGTTGGTGACAGGTGCGAGCGAGGGAATAGGCCGGGCGTTTGCAAAAAAACTCTCTCAAGAGGGTTTCTTAGTTACGGCGGTGGCTCGGAACTCTGTGAGACTTCAGGAATTAATAAAAGAACTTGGTGTTAATCATGATTCCGTGGTTGCGGATCTCACTGATCCGGTGGAATTGAAAAAGATATCTGATTTGTTAGAAAACGGAAAATTTGATCTATTAATTAATAATGCGGGCATGGGAGTCAGTGGTGGGTTTTATAAAAATGACTTATTAAAGCAGAAGAAAATGATGAAGCTTAATTGCGACGCCCTTGTTGAACTTAGCTACAGATTTTTGAAAAACGCAAAATCTGGGGACGCCCTTTTAAATGTGGGTTCCGTTCTTTCTTTCATCGCGCTGCCATCAAGTCCTATTTACTCTGCTACAAAAGCGTTTGTGGCCTCTTTAACAGAGAGTCTTTGGTTTGAACAAAAAGCCAGGGGAGTATTTGTCACCTGTCTCTGTCCTGGAATCACCCAAACAGAATTTCAAAAGCGAGCGGGAATGGAAAATATGGAATTTCCCAAGGCAATGACTCAAACTGCAGAAGAAGTTGTAGAAATCGCTATGAAGGCACTTAATAAAAGAGCCAACCCAATTGTACTATGCGGCGTGAAAAATTCATTGATGGCGGCGATGCCGCGGTTACTTTCTAAGAAGTTTGCCGTTACACTTGCTGGTAAAGCTCGTTAACATGTCTAAGAATATTCAGATTATTTCTTGGAATGTAAATGGCGTGAGGGCTGCAGCAAAAAATGGAATGTTGAATTGTCTTTCTTCCGAATCGCCCGACATTTTGTGTATGCAGGAAGTAAAAGCCATGGAAACTGATCTGGACGAGGTTTTAAAAGCGCCTTATTCATACAAAACGTTTTGGTTTTCCGCAGAAAAAAAAGGCTATAGCGGTGTTGGCGTTTACACTAAGATCGATCCTTTAAACGTGACTCATGGTCTGGGCATCAAGCAGTTTGATCTTGAGGGACGGGTGCTTACACTTAAATTTAAGAACCATTACCTCATCAACGCTTATTTTCCCAACAGTCAAAGAGAACACACACGCCTTGGATACAAATTAGATTTTTGCCAGGCGATGGAAGAGTACTGCCAAAGTCTGATAAGAAAGGGCGGAAATATTATTTTATGTGGGGATCTAAACATTGCCCATAAAGAAATTGATTTAGCCAACCCTAAGCAGAATATGAAAAATGCAGGATTTTTACCTGAAGAACGGAACTGGATGGATAAGTTTACTGAATCAGGATTTGTTGACACTTTCAGGCATTATGAGAAAGGTGGGGGGCATTATTCCTGGTGGAGTTATCGGCCTGGGGTCCGAGAGAAGAATATTGGATGGCGGCTTGATTACCATCTAGTGAATAAGGATTTTATGGCACAAGTTGTTAAAAGCTCAATTCATAAGGCAGTAAGAGGCAGTGATCATTGTCCGGTGATGTTAGAATTAAAACGTGACTAGACACCTGAGATGTGGCTTCATAAGAATGAAAAAAAATAAAGAGGAGATCAAATGAAAATATTAGTTCTTGTCATGCTGGTACTAACCCCATGTTTGTCTTTTGCGTCCACTACGGGAGCTGAGACTTGGTCTCTCGGTGTACTGGGCGGGATCACAACCTCTTCTCAATCGGATCTTAATACTCTTATCACCAGGGCAAATACCAGAGTGGGCGGAATCACCACGGGACAATTTGGAAATGCTTACGAGTTTGGTGGGTTTTTAATGCGTAGACTTAACGGCAGCATTATTGCCCTTCAGCTGAGGCCTACTTATTATACTTCCTCCACGTCGGGCACCGGGAACGGCGGCACCTTCTCTTATTCTCTTACCGGTTATACAGTGACGCCGATTATAAGATTATATATTTTGGAAAATACTGGTGTTAAAATGTTTATTCAAGGTGGTGTGAATTGGGGCTATCTGCAAGGAAAAGTACAAGAAGCTGCGGCGCAAGTTACATTTTCAGGAAGTAACGTGGGCTATCAAGGTGGCCTGGGCGCCTTGTTCTGTTTTGGACAAAAGAATGCACATTGCCTTTCACTTGAAGGAAATATCCGATACTAATATATTGAAAGAAATTTAACTTCTGATACCCAAGGAAGTTTCACTGCATCCGGTGGTTCGCCAAGTTTAAGTCAAACCACAAAGGGTGTGGAAGTTGAATTGGACGGTCATGATCTAGCCACCACCATGTCCGGTGTTCAAGGCTTTGCTGGCTACCAATTCAATTTTTAAAGAAGAGATTTATAGACTTCGGCATTGTATCCCGCAACAAATACATTGCCGATTTTTATACAAGGTGCTCGCAGTGTCCCCGAACGCACGATAATAATTTTCTCCAACTCCCCATCTGACGGAAAACCCGATTTCAAGTCTATTTTAGTGATTTTTTTCCCTGAAATTCCTATGAGCAGGGTACATTTTTTAACAATTTCACGAGCTTTGGAAAAATCCAAAGGGGTGACCCTTACGTCTATGCTGTCATATTTGATTTTATTTTTGTCCAGGAAACTCCTGGGCTGCTGACATCCGGTTCAACGGCGGTTGTAAAAAATAATATCCATGAATAATTATACGAACGTTACTTTCCTGGTTGCAACGTATTTTCTAGAAACCGGAGAGATCTCACGCCGAACCAACTGAAACTTTCTCCGTCTACTAAAATGGATGAAAACGGAAGATCTTTAAGCAGTTCTATTTTTTTTCCAAAAGGATAGGGCTCAGATGAAAAAACGAGCAACGTTTTTGAAGGATCTAGGTCTTCAAGTTTTATTTCTGGGTAGGGTTTAGAAAAATTCAATTGACGCTCGCCTAGTCCAAGACTGTTAAGAACCGAACCAATAAAAGTATTTTGGGAAACGGCCATCCAGGGATCTTTCCAAATTAAATAAATAAAACTATCTATGGTTTTCTTAAGTGGATTTATAGTTTTTAACAGTGCCGGAAATCGCGCAAAATCTGGTTGGCTTCTTGTAGAGCTACAGATTTTTTGAAATCTTGTGGCGAGATTTTCTAGTCCACTAGATTGAAAATGCAGTGCAAGGGTACGACATTCTCTAGCCA
>JBBQPV010000147.1:0-5707 GCA_038216925.1 Bdellovibrionia bacterium | reverse complement strand
CTCATTGGATTCGTATTCAGATAAAGCACATCTCCAAGAAATAGGATCTTTTTCTTTCATTAGGATTAACCGGCTAATAGCTATTCCTACTTATAAAACTGTGCTTCCAATTTTTTTCTATATTTCGTATTTTGAATATAGTTTTCATATTGTTAAATCACCTTCAGTCATTACATGATCGAGTTGATTTTGGATTTTTGAAAATAGTGAGTCTAGGAGTTTAGACCTCTTGCGATTGGGTTCATGATTTGAATCAGGGGCAACAAAACCAATGAAATTATCCATTTCCGACTCAGAGGCACGAATTCTCACTTTGTTTTCAACTTTCTTTGCTGAAAAGATGATTTTCTCAGAATCAGGGTCGTAAGTGTTAATTTCGGGCGAGATTAGAGCTTTATATTCATCTCGGTTGACGACAACTTCGACAACCACCTCACCAGGTTCAAATGAAACATGTTGCTCCCACTTGCGGAGATCATACCATGTTCCAGCAAATTCACTGATTCGACCGCCGTCCTCACAAGAATCACAGTGCCAATAAATAAATTCAGTAGGTACATCTTGGCGCATGATCATGATTGTCCCTTGGCATGGCTTCCGATTAACACGCTTACGGCATGGAACTGCGCTAATAAAATTAATTTCATCACCAGACGTTGCTGCTTTTATGATAAGGCCCAAAAAATCACGTTCCCTGAGGATCGCATCAGGAATTTCTGAAGCTGGGTCCTCCGAAATCAGATGTCGAATATTTGTGATGTATTTGTAATCCATTTTATCTTTTCCCCAGGGGAATAACCGGCGCAGTTTTTTTATTGCCCCACTCCCTAGGAATCGAAATTTTATGGTTTTTATTCTCGTGAACCTGAACGCGAACAATCACTTGTTTTTTTAAGTTTTCATAAATCTCTGTCGTGAGCGGCCAACGATGCTCCAAAAAAAGAGTATCTTTTCGATGAACCCAGAAAGTTAACATCAACTCTCCTTCTTTTCTTTGAGAAAGTGGAAAATTTGATTGAACTGTTGACCGAAGGAGCTCTGGAAGTTCACTTGGTTTTCTGTTGAGATTTGTATCCAATACTACGGCGTTCCAAACAAGTTCTGGAATCATGTAGGTCTTTTTCAAAAGCTCAATTGTTACTGCCGATGGCATTCCTTGTCGAAGTGGAGCGCAATACTCCATGAATATTTCAGAGGCTTTTATCATTGTTTGCCCACTGACTGAATTTGCAGTAACCAACTCAAAGCACCTGGAGTTTCTTTCCAGGCCCTTTGTGCATCATCAGTATAAATAATGGCCTCTTCCTTTGATCCCATGCTGTAGGAGCCCGGGATCTGCTTTGGAAGTTTGATTTTTCCAAGCAAATATTTGGGAACAAGTTCATTTTTTTCAAATGCTTTTTTTAATTGAGTGGTGGCTTTCTTTGACTCGATACCATGTTTTTTAAAATAAAGCAGAGCGCGGTTATAGCAATATTGGGTGGAGAAATCTTCTTTGTATTGTTTATGAATTTCCTCAACACCAACAAGATCATTTTTGATAAGCAAGCGTGCGACTAAAATATCACGGACACCTTGGTTATCATTTGGGTTAAGTCGCAGGCAATCTTGATAGTGGTTGATGGCCTCGTCCTCGGACCCTAGATCCCATAGAGCTTGGGCCAAACAAACCATTGCACGCATATAGGGACGAGCCTCAATCATACCCCAGAAATGACCCACATTTTCTTTAAAAAATTGTTTTCCAAGATCTTTTTCGCCAGCCTCGAGGGCCTTTTTATAGCACTCCAAAGCCTCCTCTTGAGTTGAGGCAGTTTCTTCTGCTAGAATAATCCAGGCATCCGGGAGGTGTGGATACATTTTCAAAGCACTTTCAGCTAAAGACCTTCTCCCGCGGCCATAGGGCATATCCATGGCTTCATAAACCATTTCCTGAGCTACTTCTTGCGGAGAGCGTGGGGCTCCCATTTCTTCGTACTCATCGTCAATATCGTCCATGTGTTTACCTACGAAATAATTATTCAGGTCTTCAATGGACATATTTTTATTTTCAGCGATTTTGCCAATTTTTTTCATCATCTGTTCCATCTCACGCTTGAAACCAACGGGATTGAAATTTTCAGGGGTATATTGTTTGGCTCGATCTTTATCTAGGCAGCATTTTTTATACTTTTGGCCGCTTCCACAATGACAAGAATCATTGCGGCCGATTTTTGCCTCATTGTTAACAACAAGTTTCATGGAACCCCCTCCTCAAGAAATATCTCGCTTGTGTACCATGGGGGTTTACTCGTGGCATTATAAATTATGCCAGCTTATAAAATAGCCACCGATCGCTCAATAATTTGCACCACATGTTCTACACACTTCGTCATTTGTCATAGATGTTTTCGAGGCCACCGTTGTTGTTCGCATGATTGCCGAGATCATGGATACCGAGAGGCTCGAAAACGAGCGCGAAAAAAATATGCACAAAGTCCTGAGGCCAGACTTGATCATTGCGATAGGAACCGCCGCTACAGATTCAATAAAAAATTGACTGCGAAAAATATCGTGATGGATAAATCTTCAAAAAGTAATCCGGAGTCGCTAAAACCCCATCAATTGCAGTCCGCCATCCAATTAGCTTTTTGTCTTTTTTGCGGCTGTGAGTGCTTTATTGGTGGAGATATTGATGAACCTACAAACAGCTCACAAAATTTCAGTTATCCACACGCTATTCCAAAGTGACGAACAGCTTTTGGAATTCCTCTTTTCTCATAAGTGCCCAGAGCTGAGAGATTTACCTAGAAAACTATTGCAGGAATCCCGATCTTTATCGCGTCATTATCAACTTTTAATTCAAGTTGCGATGGATATTTGGTGCGAACAAGGCGGAGCCCAACTTGCGGATCTTCTCTCTGATTGGAATCATGAAAATTGGACCAATTTTTTAATGTCGATGACTCAGTTTCACGAAATTGCAGAATCAGAATGAGGGTCGTTTTTTATGATCAGAAATTTAAAATTATTGATGGAGGCATTTTTTACACAAAATCAAACGAATTTTTGGAAATCATGATTTGCAAAGGCTTTTCGCAAGCTACCGCAAGATCCTATGCCTATGACCTCATTGGCCTTAGTCGATGGATAAAATCTCAAAATATTTCTTGGAACAGAAAGTTCAGCCAAAAAAATCTACAAAGTTGGATGTTTCATTGCCAAGAGCAAAACCTAGAACCCAGATCCATTAATCGAAGACTTGCCAGTGTCCGAATGTTTTATCGTTTTTGCTATGGGTGCCATGTTCCACACTCAGCCGGTGTTCTATACTCAAAAGGGTCAAGCAGAAGCTCACGAAGAGAAAGTCGCCTTGGATTATTTAAAATTCCACAAAAATCATTTCTTGAGCTGCACGTAAAGGTGCCCAGAAAAATTGTTGATCCGCTGAAGCCATCAGATGTGGATAGTTTTCTTAAAGATATTCGTCGCTACCGTGACCTGGCCATAGTCTTGTCAATGCTTCTCTGTGGGCTTCGCAGCCAAGAGGTCATCAATCTGCGCAAAGACGACATTGATTTTCAACAAAGCCAATTGCGAGTAATGGGAAAGGGAAAAAGAGAGCGTCTCGTACCTATGTCGCTTCGGCTGATGGAAATTTTTGAAAGATATCTTACCTATGAACGGCCATCAAAATGCAGTGAACATTTTTTTGTAATCCTTCAAGGAAGTGGCCTTGGAAAAGCGATGACAACTGCTGGACTGCGCTCTCTTTTTCGATACCGTAGAAATCTCACCGATATCCCAATGGCCAAGCCACATCAGTTCCGTCATACATTTGCCTCAGATTTGGCAAGAGCAGGAGTGCCGATCACGACCATTCAAAGGCTCCTCGGACACGCGGACCCACAAACAAGTGAAATTTACATCGAACTTTTTATGGAAGATATTCGAGCCGAATATGAAAAAGCCATGGTTCGACTTGGGGACAGATATGCCATACCGCGAGCTTAAAGCTTTGCCAGTTCAGGCTGAAAAATTTCTTCAAATGTTGGAGCTTACTCGCGCGCCACATACACTGAAATTCACGAGGTCCTCTCTTCGTCACTTTCACAGGTTTCTTCTGCAAAATAAAATTGAAATTCATCAAGTGACTCTTGAATCAATACAAAAATTTGATCTGGATCTTGAACTACATGGGCTGCGACCGGTTTCCAGACAAACTGTATTTTATAATGTTCGTCGATATTTGATAAATCTCACCGAGAATGAGCTGGTGTCGTCGGGCACCATAAAAAAACTATTTCCAACTTATAACCCCGAGCGTAGTCAAGTCAGAGCGATGATTTTACCGGAACTTGCCAATAATTTTTTAGAAGTTCTAAAAGCAAAACACAAAAAAGATACCGTTGACGGATACCGCTCCAGTCTTCGGGCCTTTTATCGTCTTCAGTACAAAAGAGAAAAAACTCCATATAAAATTATACGGTTAGATATTGAAAACTTAATGATAGATATGAATGACCGAAAGCTCCAGCAGAATCACCGATGCTCGCGCCTGCTGCAAATACGCAACTACCTTGGATGGCTCTACGAGCATGGACGTCTAAAAGTACACCCAGAAGATTTAATTAAAAAATCTGACCTCCCGAAGACGACAAAAACATTACCCAGACCATTTCCAGTTGATGTAGATCTGGAAATTCAAAAACGTCTCAGTGAAAGTAATGACATTGACTATCTTGGCTTGCTGTTCATGAGGCGCACAGGCCTAAGAGTTGGCGAACTCTGCAAGCTTACATTGGATTGCGTTCAAGAAGATATGAGTGGAAATTATTTTTTGAAAGTTCCGTTGGGAAAATTAAATAATGAACGCGTAATTCCACTTGACCCCGAGACTGTAAAAATTGTTGAAAAAATAAAACGCTTTCATTCTAAAAGATCACACCTGAACCCAGATACGGTGTTTTTGATTTCTGATCCTGCCGGAAGACAACGCAAGCGACATTATTTCTCCTGCGTGTTTCAAGAGGTTACTAAGGGTCTTGCCATCCCAGGTAAAGTAAATTTGCACCGACTGCGGCACAGCTACGCCACAAGCCTGCTCTCCGCTGGACTACCCATCACCACGCTCAAAAAACTTCTTGGCCATCACAGTATTCAAATGACATTGGGCTATGCTGCCGTCACACAAGAAACAATTAGGCATGAATACTTCACCGCGCTGACAAAAGTTCGCGATCGCTATGTGGTTATGGACGATTCATTTAAAGTTCCAGATCTCAAGAAAGGGATTAACCGATCTTTCTATGATGCCCGCAAGTTTATCAAAAAATATGTAGAAGAAAATCCAGTGGAAAACCAAAAAAAGCTGGATCGCCTTGTTTACCGCCTCAGCCATCTTCGTCATGAAATTTCAGAACTCTTAAAAATTTAACTTTGGAGTTCATCTTCTCTATAGGAGCATCTTTTTGTTAAAAAATTGGCCGGATAAATGACCGTAATTGCATCAAGTTCCATCCATCCAACTTTCACACTTTCAGGGTAGCATTCGCAAACCGATTCCTCGAAGGCTGATTCAGTATCGGCCTTCGTGAGGTTCGATTCGACAAGATGCTTTACTACCCAGTCGATACCCCATTCGCAACTTACGCCATCGACGAGTCTCATCAGGTCGTCCGAGTGACATGACTCGCATCGACCCGACGGTGCTTCTTTGTAGCATCCG
>JBBQPV010000146.1:0-5718 GCA_038216925.1 Bdellovibrionia bacterium | reverse complement strand
AATACTGAAATTAATCAAGATGATGTGAAAAACGTTTGGCAAAATATGAATAAACATTCTTCTTTTGTGACTGGCGCCCATAGCTTGAGCGGCTTGTACGTAGTCACGGTTTTTGTGTTTTAAAAATTCTGCCCTAATGAGACGACAAAGACTCACCCAGGTTGTCACGCCCAAGGCAATGTAAACACTCTTCAGTCCACGTCCTAAAACAAAGCTAATAGAAATAATTTTAAAAATATCGGGGATACTTTCCATGGTGGTGTAAAACCAAACCACCACATCATCAATAATGCCGCCGAAGTAGCCGGCCATGGCACCCAATGTCACTCCAATTGGAATTGCTATGAAGCTCGTTACAAGTCCAATACTGAGAGCGATTCTGGTTCCATGGAGTGTTCTGGAAAAAACGTCTCTTCCAAAAATATCCGTCCCAAACCAGTGTGCTCTAGAGGGAGGCGCGTAGCTTTCCATTCCGTTGGTCATAAAATCAGAACCAATAACACCCAGCCATGCAAGGATGGCTATGAGTGCGTAACCAATGATGACAAAAAAGCAAACCACCGCGATTTTGTCTTTTTTAAATCGCCTGATGGCATCGGCCCACAGACTAATTCCCGAGGATTCGATTTCATTAGAATTTGTAATCGCTAAGTCTTGCGCCATTTTCCTACTCTAATTTTATCCGTGGATCCACCACGGCATAACAAATGTCAGTGATCAAATTAAAGGCCACATATAATACCGCACTGATATACGTCATGGCCTTAACAACTGGAAAGTCTGAATTGGAAATCCCTTGCACCACCATGCCACCCAAACCAGGAATTCCGTAGAATGCCTCTAATATAAGTGCACCAGTGAATAAAAACGGAATCTCAATAATCACTGCGGTGATAATGGGAATCATGGAATTTTTTAAAACATGTTTTAGTAATACTACTTTTTCTGAAAGCCCCTTAGCGCGCGCAGTCCTAACGTAGTCTTGATAAACCTCATCCAAGATGGCTGTTCTGTATAACAAAACTTCATTGCCGATACTTACCAAAAGCCAAATGACAATAGGGAGATACAAGTACTCCCAGCGACCCGACCAACTTGGATCATAGCCTGAGATGGGAAAAACTCCCCACTTGTAGCCAAAAAAGTATTGGCCGGCGATGACATACACCAGGGAGCTGATGCTAATTCCCGCCAGACATAAAACTTGCAGCATTCTGTCAAAGGGAGTGTTTCTAAAAAATGCGATCAAGATGGAAATCAGAATGGATAATATAATTGTGATTGAAAATGCCGGGATGGCCAGACTTAAACTCGCACCAATTCCGTCACCAATCATAGTGGTAATTTTTTGCTGGGTGGCCCAGCTGCGCCCAAAATCAAAAGTCATGCATTGTTTGAGATAAAATACGTATTGTTGAAGGAGAGGAAGATCCAAACCCATTTCATGCCGGAGAATCACAATCTCAGCTTCTGAACCGTGTTTACCCAAGCGTTGGTAGACGGGATCTCCGCCTACCAAGTTAAAAAGTATAAATGTAATGAGCGTGACCCCAAAAATCACGGGGATGACGGAAAGAATGCGTCGGCCGAGGTATACCAGCATTTATAATTTCTTCTTGAGCTGCGCCTTAGCTTCTTTATCCACTCGATAATACTTGATGTAATTCAAGTTCATCAGGTTTCGTTTATGATTATGAAACCATCCATTTTGTAAAACGTAAGATTTACGGTGGGTATCAAAAATCCATGGAGTGTCTTCAACCACCAGCGCCACCATTTTTCGGTAAATCACGTTACGAGCCGCATTGTCCGGCATCACTGAAGCTTGTTCATACAATTTATTAAATTCTGGATTATTGTAGTTGGAGTTATTGGGCCCAGGACTTCCATTGGGTCCGTAAAAAAGCTGAAGGAAATTTTCAGCATCAGGATAATCCGCAGACCAAGCCATCCCAAACATCTGGGCTTTTCTTTGTTTTTGCTTTTGGAGAAATTCAGGCCATGTGTTTGCATTAATCTTAATCTTCACACCAATGAGACTTGCACGCTGCTGTAGGTACTCTACAATCTGTCTTGCCGTAGAGCCTTGATAAGTCTCATATTTCAATTCAGGTAGTCCCTGACCTCCAGGATAACCAGCTTTCTTCAGTAGCTCTTTTGCTTTCTCAAGACGAGGACCCTTGTAGGGATTCTTTAAATCAGGGTCATAGCCTGAGATTGAAGGAGGTATGGGGCCATGGGCTGGAACGGCTCGGTCATTGTAAAACTTCTTAATAAGCTCAGCGGGATCAACGGTCAGACTTATTGCCTGACGTAAAAATTTTCCTTTTGCGCCCCCCACAATGGGGTCATCCATATTGAAGGAATCAAAGGTGACATCTGGATCCACATATTTTGTGAGTCTCACACCTTGCTGAACCATGTCTGAAGCGAGCTCGTCATTCTTGACGGCTGAATCAAAATTGTCCTTAGGAATTTCAACCCAATCAAAGACGCCTTTTCTAAAGTTGAGAAAGCGAGGCTGATCTTCCACAGTTTCCGTGAAAACCACACCCTCGTTTAAAGGCAATTTTTTTCCCGCGTCAGCAAGATTTCCGTTTGCACTGTCTGAGGGCTCTCCCTTTGAAGGATAAACTTCATTCATGTAGTTGGGATTTCTATCCAGTACGATGGTGGAATTTCTAACCCAACTGTGAAATTTGTAAGGGCCAGAGCCCACTGGATTATTTTGAAATTCAGGACCATGGAACTCGATGGCCTCATGGGGCAACACAGCTGCTGGAATCATCGTCAGGACGAATAAAAGCTGAGGGTAAGGTTTTTCCAATTCTATTTTAAGGGTGTGCTGGTCAACGGCTGTCAGTCCGGGAACGGCTTGAGAGTAATTTGCCTTTCCCAATTTCACAGCCTCATCACGCCATTCTTTAAACCCTTTTACTTTACCTTCAAAAACCCAGAACCCGTCTGAATGGGCAGAGGGGTCGGCTAAGCGTTTCCATGAGTAGATATAGTCTTCCGCTGTCACTTCTCGCCCTTTGCCGCTGGTGGCTTTGAAAACTGGGCTATCGTGAAACATCAGTCCTTTTTTAATCTTAAAAGTGTAAGTCTTTTGATCTTTTGAAATTTGGGGCATGCCGTCCGCATCAAGAGGTTCTACAATGATAGGTCTCTGAAGATAATTGTATTGCAGCAAAGTGGAGTAGATTTGTCCCATGACAATTCCACTGTAAAGGTCGCTGGAAATGACGGGGTCCATGCCTTTGATGCTGGATTTTAAAGGTTCATGAACATAATTTTCAAATTGGGATTCTTCTTTTTTGGAACAGCTGCCTAAAACAAACGAAGAAATAATCAAAGAAATGACGACTAAAATTCGTATGGTGGACATTTGGGTTTACCTCTGTGATCGGTTACAGTTAAAGCCATTACAGAGGTAGTTTAGTGCCCCTAAAAAGTCAAAGTAAAACCCAGGGTTTAGGACAACTCGTCAATTTTTTTAAGGAGCTCAGAAAAGTGATTCACAAAGGTTTCCGCGCCATGGCCCCTCAGTTTTTCTTCGGTATTATAACCAAAGCTTACCGCTAAAAAATGGGTCTTTGCCCCCGCCGCCGCCTCCAGGTCTTGCCTTGAGTCTCCAACCATGACGGTTTGTTCCGGCTTTACGTCGGCAATTTTCATCATTTCTAAAAGAGGCTTGGGATGTGGTTTTTTTACCTCAAAAGTGTCCCCTCCAAAAATCTCCACAAAGAAGTCATCTTTATACCCCAGGTGTCTTAGAATTATCCGAGCTTCGTCTTCTGGCTTATTCGTCACAATCCCTATGCGTTGATCATGTACAGCGGCAAAGCTCTTTAAAAATTCCTCAGCTCCGGGATAAAACACTGTATTTTTGACTAACCGGGTGCGGTAAACAGCCCCAAATTCCGACGTCACTTTTTTAATAAAGACTTCGTCCTCATGCTTTTCCCCGGCCAAGCCTTTTACAAAGGCTTTTAGACCATCACCAATAAAAGTTTTGATGTCTTCATGGGGGATAGGGTCTCGTCCATAGGATTTGATGACTTCATTGGCGGACTCCACAATATCCGTTATTGAGTCAACTAGCGTTCCGTCTAAATCAAAAATCACTAATTTGATCATAGTATTCCGTTATATGAATATCCCACCCAGTAACTTCTGCCAGGATATGGATATCCAGGATTATCATACCCTGATCCGTCAAAAATATTAGCGGCCTTTACGTAAAGGGATCCGGGGCCCATATCCACATTCACTTTGAAATGAGTCCAATTCATGGGTTCAGTGCTGCCATTGGGAAACTTGGAAATGTTACTGGCACTGAAATATCGGGTCCCTTCATATACATCTTCCAAAGCCAGGCTAACTTTGGAAACAACTTCGTAAGTCAGTGTGGAGCTGAGAACATAGTGGGGTTTGAAGGTGAGCTCAGAGCCAAGATCATTGTTTCTGGTTTTTTCTAGGGAGCCAGATAAAAGCATTCCAAATTTTTCCCAAAACTGACACGTGAATTGTCCAGAAACTCCGTAAGTCTGGGCGTCGGAAATCTGAACAAATTGCCCCAATCCAGTGCTACTGGAGGATCTCAGCGCCATATTTCTGTGATGGCTGTACCAAGTGTTTAGCCATAGACCGTGATTTTTTTCCACCATGTTGTAACCCATGGAGTAAACTTCAAGTCTTTCCACTGGAAGCGTGGGAAGACCAGTTACAGGTAATCCACCTTCTGTGTATCCAAAAAGAGCAATCATGCTGGGCGTTTTATGAAGCAGAGAGGCGGAAGCAAAAACTTCTTGCCCTGGTTCAAATTCATGCACAAAACTGACGCTTCCGTCGGGTTGCCCTTGGAATGTGGAGATTTGTTCATATCTGGCTCGAGGAACAATAAAGTTTTTCTCTGATAATTTTAATGCGTCATAGGAAAGAGTCAGTCCAAAGATCTGCCTGTCTGCATAAATGGGATAATAGGCGTCCACTTTTTCATAGAGTCCGTCGGCTTGAACAAGCCAGGACTCTCTGTGCTTTTTACCTTTAACTTGCCAAGAGAAAAAATCGCCCTGAGCGTTTTCCCCGCCGGATCCGCCGACGATGGCAGTTGGTGGGCCCGCTCCAAAAACATAGCTCGTTAGATTTGTATAATAGGATCTATCAACGGAATGACTCACACTCCAGATTTGTTGAGAGTCGTCAATCCATAGGTCATCAGAGGTGAGCCTCAAACTTCCTTGGCCAAAAAACACATCATGTCCAACGGCTGCGGTTAAATTTGTAATTTGCCCGGGATCCGTGCGATGTCCCACTTGTGTCAGACCCGAGAAATCCAAAATCGATTTTTCTGAGAGACGTAAATTGTCTTTTAAAAGAAGACCAAAGTATTTATTGTCATTATTTTGCCGAGTTTGCTGGGTCCCATCTCGGGGATCTACGTAGTTGTAATTTCCATCGGTTTTAAAACCAGTGACGCCAATAAGCCAAGAATTCCAGTGGGAGGACTTCATCATCGCTGCGGATAATTGCTGGGTGTTGGCAGTACCGTAGAGTCCACTTGCAAGAATTTCACTTTGGTCTTTTTGCGACGGAGTTCTTGTCACTAAATCAAGTCTTCCACCGGGAGCGATGCGACCTTCTGCCCACGGGTAAAAGGGGCTGTACCAATCAGTGCGTTTAAAGAATGAGGGTGGAAACTAAGTTAAATCCGTT
>JBBQPV010000145.1:0-5721 GCA_038216925.1 Bdellovibrionia bacterium | reverse complement strand
TAAAAGATCTTGATGAGAGGGCCCAAGAGGTTGAAACTGAAACCATGCGGGCATACGCTGCCGATGAAACAAGGGTACTTTTGCCCCCCAGAGTTTTATTTCATGTGGGGCCGAAGGACGCACTTCTTAAAAATGCTCGGGCGCGATCAATTTCAGAAACCGATTGGAATAAAAGCATCATGGGAAATGAGACAAGTTATCTCTTGCCCAGTTGGCGAAAAGGACTTTATGGAACCGGTCAGCCCGCGGAGTCACTTTATTTTTCAGGTGATCAGTTTCTAAAATCTCAAAAACCGTGGATGATAGTTGTCGTTATTCGCCCCGAATATAGGATTTCAAAATCCACCCTGATGCATCCCCTGGAACCTGACAATAGAAGATTTATGAAGTGGCTAAAAACGAACTTCGCGCGGGCCGGATTTTTAAGTTATGAGCAACTATGTGCTGAATGTATTTCTAAAAACGAAAATGGAAGATTTTTTGAGAAAGATCAAGAACTGAACTTCACGCTGAGAATGGATGATCGTGGTTATAAAAAAGAAAGTAAATGTAGTAAGGCAGTGAGCATGGCCATGAATGAACTCGGAATTAAAATTGCCTATGACCACCGTTACGGTGGCGACAGCTGGTACATACGTGATCCCAGTGTCATCGAGGAAATATTAGGCACCCCTGAAGAATTGTTGCACCTTATGACAACAAGGCATTACTGGAAAGGTGGGCCAGGGGAATATGGTTTTGTGGGAGTTGTGAGCATCCCTATTCAGATCCTTGCCGAACTTCCCGATATCCCCGTTCCCACAATGGAAAGAATAATTTCTGTGATCCGCGCAGAGACGCCTAACGCCAACGATGATGACGGATACCGGGCTCAATGGATTAGGCCGCTGTGGCTATCCTTGACTGAAATATTTGAAGACTATGTATCAAGCAGTAAAAAAGGAAATCTTCCCGCGCTCAAAAATACATTATCCAATTATCATCAAAAAAAATTAATGGCCCAAGCAGGAAATTACAAATTTGAACAGGCTCCGGAATTAGCAAAGCTCTTGGAGGAGGTCAGAGAACTAGTGAAATAAGTTTCTATTGCAAAAACAAATCTAGATCACGTAGAGTCCATTAGTAGGTGAAACCAAATAGGGGGAATTATGCGAATCATTTTATCACTGTCATTTTTATTTGTCAGTTGTTTGGCGTCTGCCAGCGTAGAAAAAGAAGTAAAAGCGAGTTACTATTACAATGAGGCGGGTTGCTCAGAAATTACACAAATTATCAATTCCAGATTTACTCAGTTTTTGGTTCAAAATAAATTGTCAGCTTCGGACTTTTCATTCCAAGCCGTCTGGCGAAGAGGGACCAACATGATTTCTGCTTCAAGCATTTATGAACCAATTCCACGCATGGACTTCCATGTTCACATCCCAGACACCTGTTTTATCAAAATTACTTCTAAAAATACCCAATGGGGCATTGAAAAATCACAATCGGATAAAATTTCTGGCTCAGATCGGGGCAATCAGTGCGATGCATATGCAGATGATAAAGATCGCCACGCAGAAGTTATTCTCACGTTACCTCAAAATGGAGGTTTATTTCGCAAGTATTGTCAGGTCGACGTCATAACCATGGTTAAACAAAATTAAATTTGGAATATCAAAATGATTCGGTCCCCTTCTCTTTCATCGATTTTATTTTGAGAGAAGAGAGGGATGTCTTCTTTAGCGTTAATTTCAGCTAAATGCCGGTACATGGGTGGAGTATATCTTTTTTTAGAAAAAGATTTTAAAATGAACGGGTTTCCATCGCCTTGAACTTTGCTAGGTCCCAATTCCGCTTTCAAAATTTCTAGTATAGGCAGAATATTTGAATTAAAAATTCCGTTGGGTTGAGGATTGAAATTTTTAGGGAAACCTTTAAAAAGCCCTAGATATCCAATGGGTGAGCCTGTGGTTGTCCAAACAAATTTTTCCAAGTGTGAAGACTTGAGTGTAAGCTCTTCTAAACCCGATCTAATCCCACCGTATATAATGGTCTTTCCTACTCCTTGCCCCTGAAGCCTTGCTTCAATGGCACCAATCCCAATGTAGAGTGCCGCAAAAGTTTTATATTCCTTTATTTTCCAAGTGCTGAATCCTACAATCTCTCCTTTGACATTTTTCCCAATCATCACCCTATCAATTTTTAAAAATGCATCCCTCAGTACTAGTGAAGGATTTTCCCAGCTTGCACCAATCAAATTTTCTATCTCAGTGACTAGTTTTGCAGAAGAAATAACTTCGGCAACATTAAGGATCTCCGTGCGGATTTCTGACATCATCTTTCAACAACTTTAAATTTAATTTTTAGTAAATGTCCATCACAGGAAATGCGGGCGGTGAGTTCCTCTCCCGCCCTTAGAGCTCTAGTAGGGTTAAAAAGCATCATGTGGAAAGATCCGGGCTTGAATACAACCCTGCCATCGCCTGGAATCAAAAGGTCATTAATTTTTCTCATTGTTGAAAGTCCACCTTTTTCCACAGTCTCATGAATTTCCACCTTGGTAAAAGGCGCAACTGAATGAAAAACCACCTTAACCCCTTTTGGACTTTCATTTTTGAATGTCGCGTAGCCCGCTGTCACATCAGAGTCTTTTATTGGCAGATAAACGAGAGCATCAGTGACTGTAACGGCTTGCTTACTATTTGAAAGCCCAGAGAGAGAAAATAGAAAAATGAAAAGAAAAAGAGTCTTCATAGATTTTCTCTGATCATCTTTAAAATGGTATCGGGTGAATCGGGATTTGCCAGAAAATCCAAAATCCTTCCTTTTCGATTTAAAAAATAAATTCGGTTGGGATGGGAAATGGCGTAACTTTTGTGGGTTGTCTGATCGATCTCTACGTTAAACGTTGCGCCCATAGCCCCGGCTACAGCATTAATTTCCTTAGGGGTTCCACTTAGCCCGATAAATCTTGGATCAAACTGATTAGCGTAATTCTCCGCTATTTGAGCGTTATCATTTTCCACATCAAGATCTACAAATAAGAATCTAATTTTGTCCAACTCCTGTGGCTTTAATTTTTTAAACGCTTGCTTCACTAGGGACAAAGTCATCGGGCAGAGATCTGGGCAACGAGTATAGCCCAAATACATCAAGTTCAGATCTTTAGGGCCACCTTGAAAGGTCCAGGGTCCTGCCGCGGATGCAGCCCCGAAATCATTAACTTTCCACTGACTATGAAGTAAAAAATAAAGTGACGCTGTACTTAGCGTGACTACCAAAAATAAAAGAGGCTTTTTAAATCCCATGGGTAGATTTTAGGATGGCTCTCAGTCGTTTCACAACTACTTTGCTAAATCTATTTGTTCCATGCAAAACTATTAAGATGAAATTGTATATTTTTGGCGCCATTATCGTTGGTCTGATATCAGCTTTCGTTCTTGATACAATTGTGCTCAAGCAAAAACTAACAAAGCAAAACCAAGTGTCCCAAAGAGGTGAGCTTTGCACTCCCTTCAATCCTCGAGGAACTGGTTTATGGGGAGAGTATTACTCTGAAGAAAACTTTAAAGGGAAATTACTTATAAGCAGAATGGATGCAGGCATAGATTTCGATTCTACTAATAAGTGGCCTTATAAATCGGTGAAATGGAAAGGATGGTTGAAACCTCCAATGTCAGGCAAATATCATTTTCATTTAGATACTTTTGGAGCTCGAATCACGTTATCTCAGAAATTATTGATCGATGAAATTGAACTATCTGCAGGCAACTACTATCCATTGACTGTAGAAATTCCCAGCTTAAAGAGCCGTTCCGCTATTCGTCTTGAGTGGACCACTCCATACGGTGTGAGATACCCAATTCCGAAAGCTCTCCTATTCCCACCTTCAGATTCCATATAGCCGGCAAAAAAAAGCCACAACCCGAGGGGTGTGGCCCGTATCATTAATTTAATTACATCAAAGAAATGGTCATTGAACTAAATCCAATGCTCACGCCTAATCCTTTTTCAACCTGTAAATTTACGTTTAAGGTTGCTGCATCATTACGTTGAAAACGTGCTGCTACTTGAGCACCGGCGCCCACGCCCAAGGAAGCTTGCGCTCCAAGGACTAAATATTTTCCAGCTACATTAGCCATTGTCCTGGTGTAACCTAAACCCGTAGCAACTCCAGCCACTCTTAAGTATCCAGCAGCAATTTTAAGAGCAACAGGTGACTGACCACCGATTTGAATTCGAACGGGTGTTTTAGTTTGATTTCCGTAAGCATCTTCACATGTGATGACGCCTTTTCCTTTTAGAACAAATTCTCCTACGATAATTTGTAATCCGCCCCCTTTAACTTCAAACTTCATTCCGCAAGCTGATGGCCCCCGAAGTTCTCCGGCTTGGGCGAAAGATCCTAAACCGCCAACTAATAATAGTGCGGCTAACAGTGCTTTAACTGACATGTGTTACTCCTTATTTTTAAGCGATCCTGCCCGGGTGACCACCACCCAAAGCATTGACACTCATGAAAATGTTCCATGGTCATAACAACATCAATTGGTTAGCACAATGAAAATGCTGCGGCGTAAGAATTTGTCATTTGTAAAAAGGATGTGCATTTAAATATTCGATTTAACAGGGTTTATTGGACAGTTTTTTACAGATTTCGCGGCAAATAAAAAAGGATACCACCAGAGGAGTGAGGACTACGGTTGCCTTTGTGTACTGACTCAAATTCTCGGACGCCTTCAGAGCAATAAGATAACAAATTCCGGGGCTCAAGCCAATTATACCAAGTAGAGATAAAACCGGTACCGCATAACGATGGCCAAAATTAATTGTCCAACCTAAACCCCATTCTTTTTTCATAGGTAAAACAACGCAAGGATCATCAGAGCAATCATAAATTACGCTCCAAAAATAATTGCTTTTGTCTTGTCGGAAAGACTCGTAATTCTGGTTCATCAGTTCATATCGGTGCATTTTACTTTGGTCTTGAACGGTTAAAACGGTCTGGATGGACTTAAAAATGACTAAGTCTAATGATGGGAAATTTCGTTTATATGTCCGTCAGGTTTTATTTCAAGTAGTTTACCAGAGCCAACCAGTTCTGAACTGAAAATGTACTCTATTTGCGAACCATGACGTACTAATTGGTAGGGGAAATCAGCTCCGATCATCTCATTAATAAAATGAAAATTCGAGGTCTCTAGTTTGGAGGGCTCACCGCTGCCATCTCCAAGATGAACTAAGGAATCGTTTCTGATAATTGCATATAAATCTACATCTGAGTAAATAAGCGGGCCATTTAGGGAGTACAAATGAATATGATTTGTCCCATCCACAACATACTTTTTATTTCTTACGGAATCTTGCCATTTTTCCCAAACTTTTTGGGCATAACCAATACTTTTTGCTGAACTAAAAAAACCGTCTTTTGATTGTGCTCTGACTAAACCGTCACGGCCCGATTTAAAGGGGACGTCCGGATCTTTAGGATAATATCGAGGATCCATTTCATACTGCCTGGCCTCAGGATTTCTGAATCTGACATACACCGTAGAGTTTGTTGAGCTTGCGTAATTGGTTAAACCGGCCGCCACTCCCACACTCAGTCCCGCCCTCTCGAAAAGGTAAGACTCTTGGGCGAAAGTTCTCTCTATAAAATTAAGTGCGAAGGGACAGCTAAACTGCACTCGCGCAAAGGTGACCCCCGCCCAGAACGTTATTGGTAATACGACCGCCAATAGT
>JBBQPV010000144.1:0-5738 GCA_038216925.1 Bdellovibrionia bacterium | reverse complement strand
TAACCAGAATCTTTGACACCCCCAAAAGGAGTTCTTAAATCTCTAAGCATCCAACAATTGGTCCACACAATTCCGCTTGCGACTTGCTTTGCAACTCGGTTGGCCCTGTCCCGATTCCCTGTCCACACACTTGCGGCCAGGCCATATCGAGTGGCATTGGCTAGTGTAATGGCTTCATCTTCAGTCTCAAAACTTTGAAGGGTAACAACAGGACCAAAAATTTCTTCTTGATTGGTCTGTGAATTTTGATCAAGCCCTTCAATGATGGTTGGCGCAATAAACCAACCGCCGGAGTTTAATCCTGGTAGTTTAGTCACTTTTCCTCCGGTGAGTATTTTCCCACCTTCTTGTTCAGCTAATTTAATACATCCCATCACTTTATCAAAATGGGATTTTGAAACCACTGCTCCTTGGTCTACGCCTTCGTCCAAAGGGTCTCCTTGATTTAGTTTTTCTGTGGCTTTGATAAAAGCCCGTTTAAATTTTTCGTATAGCGGTTTTTCTATCAAAATGAGAGAGCCGCATATACAAATTTGTCCTTGGTTTAAAAACGCCGCTCTTACTGCAGCTTTTACAGTCTCTTGAAAATCGCAATCGGCAAAAATAATGGTGGGGTTTTTGCCGCCCATTTCCAATGAAACTTTTTTGAAACTAGCGCCGGCAAGTTTTGAGATTTCCGTTCCTACGCGAGTGGATCCCGTAAAACTAACTGCTTTAATTGTAGGATTTTCCACTAGTTCAGGGCCAAGTTTGGTGCCCAGGCCGTGCACGATGTTGAGTGCCCCCGCCGGCAATCCCGCATCGTTACAAAGTTTTGCCAGAAGATGGGCTGTCATTGGAGTGACCTCGCTTGGTTTAGCCACAACTGTGCATCCTGCCGCCAAGGCGGGAGCTATTTTCCAGGTGAAAAGATAAAGTGGAAGGTTCCAAGGTGAAATGCAACTGACTACTCCCACCGGAGAGTGATCGGTGAAGTTGACAGCCACGTCCTCTGTTTTAAAAATTTCATTTTCAAACTCTAAAATCGCCTTAGAGAAAAAAGAAAAATTCTGAGCGCTTCGAGGAATATCTAAGATTCGGGCAAGAGATATGGGTTTACCCGTATCGATGCATTCTGCCGTTGCTAATATTTCAATATTCTCCAAGATTTTTTTAGATATTCTATCTAGAATTTCGGCTCTTTGGATTTTTTCCATTTGGGACCACTGGGGAAATGCTTCTGACGCTGCCTTGATGGCAAGCTTTACGTCCCTTGAATCGGAATCAGGGAGTTGGGAATAAATGTTACCAGTAGCAGGATTAAAATTATCTAAATATTGCCCAGAAAGTGGCGGGAGAAATTTTCCATTAATGAAATTTGCTATTCTTTCCACGGTGCCATTCCTATTGAGCGCGAGTGCTGTGGTGGAGAATCGGTTTCAAAGCTCTCCCATTCCATCGGACCCTCTATGAGTACCGCTCGCACTGGGCTTGCATCGCAGTTTTTTATTTTTAGTGGAAGTGCAGAAAGGATGTATTTACCGTCTTTAACTTCGGTGAGAACAATTCCTTCAAGAATGGCCATATCATTATTAAAAATGACATTGTGTGATTCTAAAATCTTGTCGTCGGCTAAATCAATAGATGGGGTGTCTATACCCACTAAAATAACTCCCTTGTCCGCAAGAAATCCGACGAGCTCTTTGGAAAGTGCCACAAAATCATTATTCCATTTATTAGGATCGGGAAAAGAATTTGTCCTAAACAAAATCCGTTGAGCCAAAATTTCAATCCCGGTAATATCTTTTGGCTTTATTCTGTCTCCATTTTTAAGTTTGACAGTGATCACCTGACATGGCCCTAGATAATATTCTAAATCCCGCTGGTGTATGCCAATGCCTTTTGGATTGTAATGATTTGGCGCATCTGTGTGAGCTCCTAGATGAGCAGAGAATTGAATGGATGACAGCAGAAGACCGTCTTTTTTCTCAAAATCTAAGGACACGTTTCTGGAAAATTTCTGGTCCCCAGGAAATACGGCGGTCTCTTCTGAAATCAAAGGCGAAATATCATGAATTTTCATTGGCTGGATTTTCGCTCCCCCCTCTAGTGGAAGCAAGCTTATTTTTCTCGGTGCTTCAAAATTAAGTGCTTCAAGTTTTTCGTGGCGATGGTGGATGCCAAGTTCTTCAGACTCAGTGTGGCCCATTTAGGTTTCCCCGGCACTTAAATCCCAACTCTAAGCAGAAGAAAATGATTCATTTGCATTAATCATTTTAAGCATGAGTTTTGCTCCGTTTCTTTTGAATCCAAAGCCTTCCAGTTGATTAATATTTATATAGTCTCGTAAAGTGAGAAAGCCCTGTCTCCCAAAAACGACTCGTGAGAATGGCCTATAGTCCCAAAATTTCTTTAGTTTTGTTTTGTTTTTCCCAACCGTGGAGTGCCATCTATTGTGCCCCGTAACCGCCATTGAAATTGCAGCGGTGACCGCTCTTATAAAAGGGGCGTAAGTGAATCTGTTTGTCAGCTTGATTTGAAAATGTAAATGATTGCCCACATTTGCCAGAGACAGAATTTTCACTCCAAATTTAGAGGAAAATTTGCGAATTATTTCTTTAATGCGTTTTTCATTTGATGAAGATCTAAATGACCATGGACCAATGGCTTTAGAGGATTTCAAAATCAGATGCATGGTGTTTTTTGTGTCTAATGGGCGAGGACCACATCTTCCGCTTCTCCTCTTTTGAAGGACTCCGCCATATGGTTTTTCATTCAATTTGAAGAAGGACTGCTGTTTTGCCTTTGCCATGTGAACGAAGGTATGATTTTAATGAGAAAATTGCAAGAATTAAAAAATGATTTGGTGTTTTTTTCGGTAACAATGTGGAGATGCAATATTTCTCAAGAACCATTGGATGGAAGAGCATGTACGTAATTGAAGTGAGACTGTTTTACGCCGGGTCCCTATTAATGATCGCCACGAGCATTGTGGGTTTCCAAAGCTTCTACCGACAAATAAATTTGATCGGCGCCCAAAAAATACTCGGCTGTAAGCGATATGAAACCGCCCCTAAGTGCACTCTGACAGTCAGAGTAGTATCCGGGGGCTAAAGCGCGGATATGGTGGTAACATACTTTGGGTTAGCGCCGACGGTTAGCCTAGGAACGATTGATTCAAAACGGCAGAGTTTTTAAGACACTTTTTCGGTGGGCGAATATTTTTTCGACATCTGGGCGTATAAGAAACGGATGAATCATTCGGCCTAAAATTCCAAACGGGGGGACATACCTCACCCTATCTTTCATGAGTGTTCCGCCTTCAACGGCAGAAAATTCATGAGTATGGTGCCAAAATTTATAGGGCCCTTTTACTTGAGTGTCCACAAATCGAACTCCAGGTTCCCATTGTTCTATACGAGTCCGCCATTTAATCGGCACTCCGTGTATGCGCAATTTGTAATCGATGATGGTGCCGGGTTTCATAGCTATGGGTAATGGAGTGGTGATTTTAAAACCAAGGAAAGACGGTGTTATTTTTTCCAAATTTTCCGCCCGGGAGAAATAGTCAAAGACTTGTGTGATGGGGGCCGGGACAAAGAGTTCTGATTCGAAAATATATTCTTTTTTCATGGGGTTCAAATAAGCCTTCGCGCAACACTTGTATACGTTAATTATAATTGACAGTAGACAACACTCTGAACACTGGCCTCAAACCCAAGCCTACTCAGCCTGTCCTGCCATTTGCATATGTAAAGTGTGAGGGACAGGAATAAATGAAAACACGTATATTACTTCTAATAGCTATTTTAAACACTATGGGACTCGCCTGCTCTCCAGCGGCATTCACCACCACCGTTAACGGTGTCACCAAAGGCAATATAAGTCTGGAAACGCCCATCTGTAGCCCCTTTGGTGGTGGACCGGGCGGTGCTAATAGCGGTTTAAAAGGTAGTTTATATTCACTCAATTCAAGTCAACCTCATTATGTAGGCGTTGATAACTACATTGCATACGGAGATCTTATTTCTTCTTCAGTTTTTATTTCTCAATTAGCGGTTCCGACAACTAAATTTAATTTAGGTTTCATTAAACCTGACGGAACGGCGCTAAACGACACTGACGGCAATCGTCTAGTGGAGTGGTTCGCTTTAGACTTAGACACACAAATTAAATTAACCGCTAATGATTTAGACGGGGACTATCAGTTTGCCCTTCTTGCAGACGACGGCGCAGTATTTGAACTTCAAAATTCTAATGGAAATTTACAAACTTTAGTTAATGACGATGGGACCCATGAAACAACTTTTGTGTGTGCAACTCAAGTTGTTCACTTTGATCACAATTCACAAATTCCAGCGAAGATTAAATATTATCAGGGCCCAAGAGAATTTATTGCTCTCTCTTTGATGTGGAAAAAGATCAATCCTGGTAGCTCGCCCAGTGCACTCAATGACCCTGCATGCGGTCTAAGAAGTAACGACGCTTTTTTTGACTACAATCAAACTCCTTCCGCTCCCCAGCAGACATACAAAGATATGCTGAGTAGGGGATGGAAACCCTTAGATACGGGAAACTTTGTCCTTCCCGGAAATCAAAACAATCCCTGTCTGTAAGAATCCTCACAACGCTTTGCGTAAATAGTTGCGTTTCTACCTAGCATACGTTTTACTGCAGCCGCAAAAGTACAACCATGGCCGGGTCCTGCGCAATGGGGGCTTGGCGAACCCCGCCAGATCCGAAAGGAAGCAACGGTAGTCACGGAACTCATGTGACGTAGGTTCCCCGGTCTCCAATTCTCGAAAGGTTTTTGACGATTGTCATACCAAGTCCTCGCACGTAAGTGGCGTCCACAATTTTTTGATGGCCTTGTGGGACAAGAACACGTCACCATAACTCTTGCCAACGCGCTCAAAAATAATCGAGTGCCCCATGCTCTTTTGTTTACCGGTGCTCGGGGCGTGGGAAAAACTTCCGCGGCAAGAATCTTAGCAAAAAGCCTTCGTTGCCCAAACGCTGTTGAACACGTCCCCTGCGGTAAATGCAGTGATTGTACTGAAATTGCAGAAGGCAGGTCAATTGACGTTGTCGAGATAGACGGGGCCAGTAACAACAGCGTAGAGAATGTGAGGGATTTGCGAGAGTCCGTTGGATTTATGCCGTCCACGGGAAAATACAAGGTCTACATTTTAGATGAAGTGCATATGCTTTCTAATTCCGCCTTTAATGCACTTTTAAAAACTCTTGAAGAACCACCACCCCATGTGATTTTTATTTTTGCCACCACTGAACCACAAAAGATTCCCGTTACTATTTTGTCCCGTTGCCAGCGCTATGATTTTAGAAGAATTCCAATAAAAAAAGTGACCGATGCCATCGCTAAAATTGCAACGGAAGAAGGTGTTCAGGCGGAACCCCAAGCTCTTTGGCTGATTGCTCGGGAATCTGATGGCAGCATGTGGGATTCTTTGAGTTTACTGGATCAAGTGATTTCATTTTGTGGGAATAAAGTTTCTCATAAACAAGTGGTGGAAATTTTAGGTCTCACGGATCGCACGCTCCTCAGTGAAACTCTTAAGGCGCTCATCGAACGGAACGCAACGTCTTGCCTCGACATTGCAGAGAAAGTTTTTAAACTTGGCTATGATCCAAAGCAATTTGCACAAGATTTACTAGAGCATATTAGAAATTTGATGGTGGTCAAACTCAGTGGAAATACACGCATGGATTTTTTGGATTTGCCTGATATTGAAATAACA
>JBBQPV010000143.1:0-5757 GCA_038216925.1 Bdellovibrionia bacterium | reverse complement strand
CTCATTTGATCGATCTAAATCTAATTAAGAGAAAGAGCTTTTTTTTACGCCCTATAGCCTGGTACTCATTTATGTTTTTAGGAATCATTTTTTTAACGGTCGTTTCTACTGTTGGTAAACCTTTTATATATTTTCAATTTTAGTCAGGTAGTGGAGATGTCATTTTGAGTAGGGCGGAATTATTAAAAGTCTATTTAAAATATTCGGTGGCCATTGTTGTGGCTGTTGTCGTCGCCATCATTATAGCTCGCTCGGTTTTTGAATGCGTGGAAAAGAATACCTACATCTCTAACCGTTGGATAAAATCTAGAGCCACAGAGTCAATTAGTTTCTTAAGAGCAAATGGAGAGATCCTGGATACGTTTATTCCCATAATCGGAGCCTCGGAAATTCAAACCGTTGCCGATCCTGTTGAAATAAATAAATTATTACAGAAAAATTTGTCACCTTTTAAAGTATTGAATTATGGGTTTATGAATTTAACTATTCTTCAGATGGAAGCCCTTGCCAGAGAATTAGGGCGCTCTACAAAAGAGTCTGGAAAACTTTTTCCCATGATCATATTAGACGTCCCGCCCAACATGTTGACAAATACTGTACAGGCCGACTTTAAAACAACAAGCGATGATGAAATGCTACTCAGTATTTCTGACTATCATACGCTGTTAACCCTCACTGATATTAACCTGTTAGATAAAGTCTCACTGCTTTTTCTCAAGTTCGCATTTGGTGCACATGACCCAAAGGTAAACGCATATTATGTTAATTGGAAATTGCACACACTCTTTACTCGAATGTTTAAGGTGCAACCAAAAAACTTGGATGCTACCCGCAACATTTTAGAATTTTGGTACAGTCCGCAGTTACACTCTTACCCGGCTTGGGACATTAATCAATTGGGCAGATTTGAATGGCAACATTCCCCCGCCGACGAAAATTATTTTAAATCAACTTTGGAAAGATATAGGCACCCTGATGTGCGTGAGACCGTAAAGCAGGGGCTGATTAAATGTTGTGACTCAATGGAACTAAAGTTTAACGATAAACTATTAGCCCGTCTTCACCGAGTTATCGGTATATTGAAGGCCTCCACCCATAAGTTAATTCTCACGAATATTCCTTATAGCCCAGATTTTGGTGTGAATTCTGACACCAGGAATCGAGTTAAAGGTGTTTTAAGGACTCTAGCTGAAGAACAAACTGTTCCAATTTATTTTATGGAAGACAGTTTAAAGCTTTATGTTGAAGATTATTTTGACGGCATACATCTTCGCGGAGAAGGGGTAAAAAAATTCAATGGTTTTATCGCGGAGATTGTATATCGAAACCAAAAGTGAAGGCTCAGGTCAAATATGCCAACTGGGGAGCCCAAAGTGGGTTGAGGAGCGGCTCAACTTAAATTTGCAAAAAATTTTCACTTGGTTTTTACGAATCACTAGAAATCATAAATCATTGGTCATTCTTAGTCTGTCCGGGTTAGCCGCCTCGGCACTGATGTTTAAACACGAACTTTATTTAGTATTTTCCCCATTTAAGTACCAGTCTCAATTCCACGCAACTTGGACAGCTTTTAAAATTTGGCCAATTCTTTTTATATATTCTATAGGGTTTTTTATATGGGTTCTTCGGAATTACAAGCAAGTTATGAAATCTGCGCTGCTTTATTTTATTGTTTTATTCTATTTGTACTATTGCTCCAACACCAGACTCACCGGTGAGATCCGTATGGCTGCGATTTTAACATACTATGTTTTTGCGGTTATTCCTCTTCTCCTTCTGCATCGCCGCTCTAGCACTTTCCGCTTAGTCTACCTTGCCGTAGCTACGCTGCTTTTCATATTTCTTGATTACTTTCTCTCCGGATATTGGACTCAAGTTAGTTGGTTTGAGGGAATTATATTCACCCCAGCTTTGCGAGGAATTATTCCGTTAAGTTTTCTACTTTTGGAGGAGCGGGCAGCGGGTAGTGAGCGCATCACTTCAAACGGTGCCGTTTTAAGTTACATTTTTTCTCCCGCATGTTATTTGTTTAACCAACCCATTAAATCCTCATATTTAAAAGCTCCGACCAATCCTTACCCAGTTATGCTTCAGGGATTTGCCGATTTAATAGTAGGACTCACCTCTTTTTATATCTGCACGGCGATTTATAAATTCACCGATTTCCATTGGGGGCACGCTGGCCCGATCATGTTTTTGGCACAGGGTTTCAAAATGAGCATGGTGTATTTCTTTGCATCTTTAGGAATATTTCGACTAGCGGTAGGAGTTGCAAGGTGGTGCGGATTTAATCTGCCGGACGCTGCCAATTACGCAATTTTGTCAGTCAGCCCACTGGAATCCTGGAAAAGGTGGTCGACCTTCTTGTATCTATGGATGTCCTACGTCATCTTTCTTCCTTCCCTCAGAGTTACGCGCTCTGTTTTGTGCGCTGTAATGATCACTTTTTTTGCCATGTTTCTACTGCATTTTGGATATTTTATTCCCCATGTTTTTTTCTGGAAATTTAGGACTCATGTGGACCAACTTTGGGTGATTAATAATTTTTATTTTTTTGCCGCCCATGGCGCATTGGTTTACTTTTCTTTCGTCTTTAGTTCCTTCTGGCCGAAAGCTAGTTTGCGAACGGGTTGGCTGGGCGTCCTCGCAACACAGTTTCTGCTGGCCTTGGTACACACTTTTGTGATTTAAACTCTCCATGGAAGATGTAAAACTAGAACTAGCAAAACTTATTAATCAAAAGTGGCCGGACATTGATTTTGCATTGGATCTGGAGGGTCAGCTTGATAGTTTGCGCATGGCTGACCTGCTAACGGCAATTGAGCAGCGCTTTGAAATTACCTTTCCCACTGCCAATTTAATTATGCTAGACCATTTTAACACCGAAACTTTATCAACCGTCATTTCTCATATTCAAAAGCAAAAACTCTAATTTGAGCCTAGTATTTTGGTAGACTTCAGCCAACGCTTAATTCAATATTTCTCTATGTCTAAACTATTTTGGATTTCCGCAGTACTTACTGTTTTAGCCGTTTCTGAAACTTCACTGTGCGCAACCGCCGCCATGACTTCTCTTCAAGGCACTTGGCAAAGCAGATATTTAGAACGGGCAAAATTTGGGTGGGTGACCCGGCAATTTATATTTAACGGTTCCCATCTCACTTTCATTGAAAAAAGCTATGAAAATAGGGGAGATAAACAGCCTTATCTGATTCAAACCGCAGATGGTGACTGGACCGCTAGGCAAAACGCAAGTAATGGGGCCATGCAGGACATCATTTTTGCCGTTAAAAAAAATGTTTTACTGCTCACCAACGCCACTGCAAAAAAGCTAGAATGGGCTAGGAAACCTTGTCTTCCCATCAACGTGCCAATTGATGCCATGACATCTGATTGTTCCGCTCTAACTAGATTAAAGAACAAAAAAACCATCGCGTTTCTTTCACTGATTCAGTTAGACAATTTATTGATGGATTCAGGGGAGTTTGGAAACGCACTGGTCAACCCTAAATATCGTCAAGACACAATTAAAATTTACCCTCTTATCAAAAACCATTAAAACATGGTGCCTAGGGACGGAATCGAACCGCCGACACGCGGATTTTCAGTCCGCTGCTCTACCGACTGAGCTACCTAGGCTTAAGCATTGTCTTGTTTGTACTCAATTCTTCTACTGAGATTGAAACAGCCTGTCAAAAAGAAATTAAATAATCTCGCAACTTAATACTTCGCGTTACTTTCTCTCCATGAGATGATCTTCCAAATGAATCGCAGTTTACGTGCCCTTGGTCACAGAACATACCTTATAATTTGGACGGGCTCTCTACTCTCTAACGTAGGGAACTGGATGCAAAATGTGGCGGAAGGTTGGATCGTGGCCAACCAAACTCACTCTGCTTTTCTTGTAGAAATGATAAGTTTTGCGCAATTCATTCCCGTTATATTTTTAGTCATACCCGCGGGAATTATTGCAGATAGATACAACCGTAAGTGGGTTCTCCTGTTTGCCCAGGGCACTATGTGTGTCTCCGCCATTGTCCTTGCCATCACAGCCCACAACAATGCATTAACACCGTATTTCCTTATTTCTATGACGTTCATCGAAGGGGCTGCGTGGTCCCTTGGTGGGCCAGCCTGGCACACGGTCATTCCTCTTCTTGTCCCGCGAAAAGATTTAGAATCGGCAATATCACTCAATTCCATTCAATATAATTTGGCTCGTCTCATCGGCCCCGCCATAGCGGGTGTTATTATCGCACACTACGGAATACCGTGGGCCTTTGATGCCAATGTAATTAGTTTTATTGCCGTCATTGCCGCAATTCTTTTTGTTCCCATAACGCCAAAGGAACCAGTTCCGCTCAAAAAAGAAGCGGTCAAATTTTCCAGCGCATGGCAATGGATTGAAAGGCATAAGGGAGCAAAACGAATTTTATTTAGCATTAGCCTCTTCGCGGTTCTTTCTGCCCCCATACAGGGCTTGATGCCTTTGTTTGCCACAGACATTTATCATGTCACCGCTAAAGGCTTGGGCACACTACTAGCTTGCCTGGGCGCGGGAGCAGTGTCTGGCGCCTACATGCTGGGAAGCTTACCAACAAATTATCCCAGACATCATCTCATCCCACTTTCATTAGTAGCTTTAGGATTTTTCGTTCTCGTTTACTCCCAGATGCGTGTGTTTGAAATGGCCTGCTTCATCATGTTTTTTTGCGGGATATTTTGGCTGTGGACAATGGTTTCTTGTAATACGGCATTGCAACTTCTTGTGCCGGATAGGATGAGGGGAAGAATCATGAGCGTTCTCCTTATGGCCCATGTGGGCATGCTGCCTGTGGGACATTTGATCGCAGGACTGTTGGCAGAAAATATTAATCCTCGTAACACCATGGTTGTTGCCAGTCTGGGCCTCATGATTCTCGGATTTTATACTCTATTTAAGCGCGTCCCGGAAATTGACGGAGTTGTCTATGATCCACATAAGATTAGATTTTCTAGTTTTTTTTCCGATGCAATATTAGCTTCGCCCTATCGAAGTAGCATGCAAAATCCAGTAACCAAATCAGTCAGTCATCCTACAGATATTCATGAGTAAAAAATTAGCACTCCGGCTATTTGCCATTGATGTAAGAGCGCTGGCAGTCTTGCGAATTGGAATTGCGGTTTTAATCCTATTTGATCTATTGCAATCAGCTTTTGACATGAAGACCTTCTATACTGACGACGGAATTACCAGCCATATTTCCGCAGCTCTCCTGGTCACCGATTATTCGCGGGTATGTCTACATTGTATTTCTGGATCTATTTATTTTGAAATTGCGCTTTTTAGCGTTGCCACTGTATTTGCGCTAATGCTCCTGACAGGCCGTCTAACTAAGATTGCAACCATCATGTCTTTTATTTTTCTCATATCATTGCAAAACCGAACGCCCTCTATTCTCTTTTCCGGGGACAGACTCTTGTCCGCACTTACCTTTTGGGGCTGCTTCCTCCCTTGGGGGAAAAGATGGTCCCTCGACGAGAAACTGGGCGGGGTGCCATCGGACGAATCTCTGATTATTTTTTCCGGCGCCACTGCAGCTATTATGTTTCAGATTATTTTAGTTTATATTTTTACCTTTCTATTTAAATCCGCTCCAGAATGGAGAATCAGCGGATCTGCCGCCTACGATGCATTGGCCGCCAATATTCCCGCCACCTGGCTTGGACAGTGGCTGTTAAACTTCCCGGGCTTACTCAGATATCTAACCTTTTCGG
>JBBQPV010000142.1:0-5917 GCA_038216925.1 Bdellovibrionia bacterium | reverse complement strand
ATGGGCGGAAAGGTGCGCCAGTTGTGTTCCGTCAATAAATTCCACTATGCCGTGGATGAGACTCTGCGGATGAATGACAACGTCAATAACTTCTGGAGCCACATTAAATACCCACCGGGCTTCAATAAATTCCAAACCCTTATTCATTAAAGTTGCTGAATCGATGGTGATCTTGGCTCCCATTTTCCAATTTGGGTGTTTGAGAGCTTCACGAATATTAACGTTTTTTAATTCTTCTCGAGTTTTGCCGCGGAAAGGGCCGCCGCTGCCGGTAATCCAGAGTTTTAAAACATTTTCAATTTTATGTCCTTGAAGGGCTTGGAAAAGAGCATTGTGCTCACTGTCTACGGGAATAATGAGTGAGCCAGATTTTTTTGCCGCTGCCGTGAGAAGTTCTCCGCAAGTGACCAAAGCTTCTTTATTAGCCAGAGCTATTCTTTTCCCCGCCTTGATTGCGGCAAGGGTTGGTCGCACGGCCGCAAAACCTACAATAGCAACCACCACTACATCTACTTCCGGTAAGGTGACTAAGTCCTCAAGGCTTTTTTCTGAGTCAGGAGACTGGGTGAGAACCGTGTGTTGCACTTGAAATTCTGCCGCATTTTTTTGCAGCAACTCTTTATTACTATGTGCTGTAAGTCCGACGACTTTTATTTTTCCATGAGATTTTCTCACAACATCTAATGTATTTTGACCGATGCTCCCTGTGCATCCCAGAATAACTATATTCATTGGAGCACCACAAACTTTGCAAAAATGTAGACTAACGGTGCGCCAAAGAGAACCGCATCTAATCTATCCAGTAGCCCACCGTGTCCCGGCATAATATGTCCGGAATCTTTGATATTAAAACTTCGCTTAATCATGGATTCAGAAAGATCTCCAAGTTGGGCAACAATTGAAGTCAAAATACATAGAAAAAACATAAGAACCAAATCGGTTTTTGGGAGAAAAAAATGTCTGAAAGTTAAACCAATTATGACGCTAGCAAAAAGTGAGGCAATGGCACCCTCAATGGATTTATTGGGGGAAATTCTTGGAAATAATTTGGATCGACCAAATTTAATTCCCACAAAGTAGGCAGCAATATCTCCTGCAAACACCACAAGTAAGGTAAATAAAAACCACTCCAAGTGATCTGAAAGCTTAGCCAGAAGCGTAATGTAAACCGGGCAAACCCCAGCGTATAAAATTCCAAGAGTACAAAGTCCCATTTTTGACACTAGCTCTTCAAGAGGAAGTTCTTCCTTCTTAGCAAGGAGGAGAAACTGAACAAAGAGAAGAAGTGTGCTAAGAACAAAACTGTGTAGAAGGAGATCATTTTTTAAAGTGCTAGTAGTATAGGCAATTAAACCCAATAATATAAAATAAAGTCTAGCGGGTCTGTAGGCTGCGCCGGGAAGAGCCATGCGGCCATATTCAAATAATAATCTAAAACAAATAAGGAAAGTGGTGATGGCAATACCGGTGTATTTAAAAACAGTGATAATGGCGATAAATATAAATAGTGCGACAAACCCACTAATGACTCTTACGCCCGTCATTGGACACTCGATTCTAAAAGTCCGAAGCGCCTTTGGCGTTTAGAATAATCTTCGAAGGCCAGGTGAAGGTCCGCAATTGAAAATTCCGGCCAATTCTTACTAGTCACAAATATTTCGCTGTAGGCGGCCTGCCAGAGTAGAAAATTACTGAGGCGCATTTCCCCGCTGGTTCGAATTATAAGATCAGGATCAGGCATGTCCAAAGTATAGAGGTAGTTTTTAAAATTATTCACATTGATATTTTCAGAAGTGGTTTTACCTTCCTTAATATCCTGGGCAATCTTTTTAACCGCTCTTAAAATCTCTTGTTGGGAGCCATAACTTAAAGCAAAGGTCAAACAAAGGCCGGTATTGTGAGAGGTTTTCAGAATCACCTCTTGAAGTAATTTTTTTGCCACGGATGGAAGTTTTTCTATGTCACCAATAGAATTTAGGCGGACATTCTCTTTCATCAAAGTTTTTTCTTCACGAGCTAAATACTTACAAAGAAGACGCATAAGCGTTTGAATTTCGTCACTGGGGCGACCCCAATTTTCCGCGCTAAATGCATACAGAGTGAGATATTTTACGCCAAGCTTTCCGCATTCTCGGACAATAGGGCGCACTCTTGCAGATCCATGGATGTGTCCAAATATTCGAGGGCGACCACGATTTTCCGCCCACCGACCGTTGCCGTCCATAATGATGGCAACATGATTTGGGATCATATGGTCATTATGTCTTTTTCTTTGGACGTGCTGAACTGATCTATTTTGCCAATATAGTCATCTGTGATTTTTTGAATTTGATCTCCAGATTTTTTATTATCATCTTCCGTGATCTTTTTATTTTTCAATAAATCCTTAATTTTATCATTGGCTTCTCTTCGCTGAAGTCTGACGGCCACGCGGCCCTCCTCAGCAACTTTTTTAACGATTTTTACCATGTCTTTTCTACGCTCTTCAGTGAGATCAGGAATTTTAAGACGAATTACTTTTCCGTCGTTCATAGGGTTTATTCCTAAGTCGCTTTTCTGAATGGCGGTTTCAATATCTTTTAAAATACTCACTTCCCAGGGTTGAATAACAATCATCCTAGCCTCTGGAGCAGACAGGCTGGCAACTTGGGTGAGTGCCGTCGGTGTGCCGTAGTAGTCCACCTTAATTCCGTCTAGCATGGCCGTACTGGCCCGCCCCGTACGGAGTTTTGACAGTTCAGCTTTGGTGTTCTCCACAGATTTATCCATTGTGGTTTTCATTTTTTGAACAATATCGTTAATCATTTTTGGGCTCCAGGTCGCGGACAATGGTGCCGACTTTTTCCCCGGCAACCACACGTTTAATATTTCCTTCTTTGTTTAGATTAAAAGTAATGATGGGCAAATTATTGTCCATGCACAAAGTGATAGCAGTTGAATCCATTACCTTTATATTTTTTTGCAGTACTTGAATATAAGTGAGCTCATCAAACATCACCGCGTCTTTGTGCTTTTTTGGATCTTTGTCATAAATTCCATCTACCTTAGTGGCTTTTAAAATTACGTCGGCGCTTATTTCTACGGCTCTCAGAGCTGCAGCTGTGTCCGTGGTAAAAAATGGATTTCCCGTTCCTGCTGCAAAAATAACCACTCGTTTTTTCTCTAAGTGTCTGGTGGCGCGTCTGCGGATATAGGGCTCAGCAAGTTCATGCATTTCAATGGCGGATTGGACTCGGCAGTAGACATCTTCTTTTTCCAGCATGTCTTGGAGGGCAAGGCTATTGATAACCGTCGCTAGCATTCCCATGTAGTCAGAGCTTGCCCGGTCCATGCCATTTGCAGCTGCGGAAATTCCACGAAAGATATTTCCGCCTCCGATGACAATGCCAAGGTCTACACCGGTATCCATAACGCTCTTAATTTGGTGGGCTACACTTCTGAGAACATCAACGCTTATGCCGTAGCCGTTTTCCCCGGCTAGGGCTTCGCCACTGAGTTTTAATAACACTCGTTTATATTTCAAAAAGTATCTCCTGAAATTAAGATTTCATGGCCTTTGCGACTTCTTCGGCAAAGTTTTCTTCTTTTTTCTTGAGTCCCTCACCCATAACCATCCTTACGAATCTGCGGACGGCCATGTTTTCTCCCAGCTTTGCTATGATCTCTTTTTGAACTTGAGCCACCGTCTTATCTGGATCTTTAACAAAGGGTTGATCCATCAAACAAATTTCCGCCAAAAACTTTTGAATTCGACCATCTACGATTTTTTCAATGACCGCAGCAGGTTTTCCGGAACTCGCCGCCTGTTCTTTGAGAATAGATTTTTCCTTCTCAACGACTTCGGCAGGTACTTCGGTAGAATTAACAAATTGAGGTCCAGCAGCGGCAATATGTAGAGCAATGTCTTTTGCAAAGTTCTTGAAGTCTTCTGTTCGTGCTACAAAATCGGTTTCACAGTTGATCTCAACCAGCACACCAATTTTTCCGTCTCCATGAACATAAGAAAGGACCACACCTTCTGCGGCGGTCCTTCCTGCTTTTTTATCCGCTGCATTGAGACCTTTTTTACGAAGCCAATCCACAGCTTTTTCAATATCACCGGCACATTCGGTGAGGGCTTTTTTACAGTCCATCATTCCTGCGCCAGTTTTTTCTCTTAAATCGCGTACCGTAGTTGCTGAAATTTCCATCTCTTACTCCTTATCATCATCCGCTTTAACGTCATCGGTTTTTGAAGCAGCAGCATCTTCTGCAGGAGTTTCTAATTCATCAATTTGTTCTTCCGCAGTGCCGGCGGCAACAAGAGTGCGTTTTTTGGCGCGCTTCACAACGGCTGGTCCACCGGCTGTGGGCGTTGAAGTAGCAACAACGGGAGTCGGCGTTTTTGCCGCTGCAGTTTGTTTCTCTTTCATCTCTCTTGCTACGTCAGCTTGTTTATCTGACATTGCACGAAGTTTTTGTTCCCAAACCTCTGCGCCTTCTAAATAAGTGTCGGCAATCATGTTAGCAAATAACTTGATGGCGCGAATGGCATCATCATTTGAAGGGATGGGATAATCAATGAGATCAGGATCACAGTTTGTGTCTGCAAGTCCGATAACTGGTATTCCTAATTTTTTTGCTTCAGTGACTGCAATATGTTCTTTTTTAAGATCAACGATGAAAAGTGCGGCTGGAAGCTCTTTCATTTCTCTGATGCCTTGAAAGCTCTGAGTAAGTTTCATTCTCTCTTTTTCCATGCCGATGGCTTCTTTTTTGGAATAAAGATCGTAATCGCCCTTTTCTTTCATTTGATCCAATTTTCGCATGCGATCAATGCCCTGCTTAACTGTTTCAAAATTTGTGAGGGTTCCACCTAGCCAGCGCTCTGTCATATAAAATTGTTCACATTTTTTTGCGGCTTCTTGAATGGTTTCACGAGCTTGTTTTTTTGTTCCAACAAAAATCATACGACCGCCATCACCGGCAATTTTTTTAACAAATTTTGCGGCTTCTTGGGCCATGGTCACGGTTTTTTGTAGGTCAATGATATAGATTCCACCACGAGCGCCAAAAACATAGGGCTTCATTTTGGGATTCCATCTTGCGACTTGGTGGCCGAAATGCACACCCGCCTCTAACATCTCTTTCATATTAACTTGGGACATAATGAGACCTCCTCTGGTTCTTGTCCTCCCCTTCGCCTTGGATCTACAGAAACTGCGATCCCACCAGTTGGAATGCGAAAGGTGCGTATTTTGCTAAAGCGCTTTAGTTAACATAAAGGTGCGAAGATATTCAAGTATTTTATTGATGAGCTGAGGGGCGGGAAGTGTCAATCATTCTAAGTTGCTCGTTAATCCAGTCTTTCTTTGATGAGAGCCTAAGGGCAAAGGTTACTGCCCCGCAACCGCCTCCACCGGAGTGATCTTCTGCGACACTAATGGCCAACGCCTTAGGTGTTTTGCCGGCTACAAGGGAAACGGTATCAAACGTGGGACCTCCCGAATCACCTTCACAAGCGCCGCCGTTTTCAAATTTCAGTTTGAACACGTGCTGGTCCATGGCATCTATTCTGGCTTTTTTAAATCTGAGCTCTACATTCTCTGCGGCCAGTTGCCCGGACAAATCTTGCATATCCCTTTTGGGGCCAAAAAAACCATATGCACCAAAGCCTGCAGTGGTTACGCTTTGGTACATTGCGGTCCCCTCAAGATCCATTTCCGCGGGGAAGTAGGGATTGGGGAGAGGTCGCTTTAACTTTATAATTCTGATGTCCTCTCTAGCCTGGTCAGTTCTGTTGCGGGCTTTCTTATAGTCCGCGTTCTCATAAACTTTCTCAATTTGAACAGTTTGAGCTTCCGGGGCGTATGTGCCTTTGGATTGAATAAGGAGCCCCGGACGCACCTCAATGTCGGATCTGCCCCAGCAGTGGGCA
>JBBQPV010000141.1:0-5922 GCA_038216925.1 Bdellovibrionia bacterium | reverse complement strand
CCGGTGTAACCATAAGCGACGGCATCTTCCGCAGAAATTTTTCCCACGTTTTGGGTTCTCTTTATAAAAATCTTATTTTCAGTAAGAAGGCTATCTAGTTCAGCCACAGCCTTTTTGATTTTTTGAACAACTTCTAAACATTCTTTTTCCCAGCCCGCTGGATTATCGTAGGCCATGCCACCAATGCGAGTAAGTGACACTGTTAACCTGGCACCGCACAGTTTTTCAAAAAGAGTGTAAACTCTTTCTCTTTGTTCAAATGTGTACCAAAAAGTTGTCAATGCACCTAAGTCCACCGCATTGGTACCAATGCACACCAGGTGATCAATGACTCGGGATAATTCGCATAAAACAATGCGCATGGCTTGAGCTTTGGCGGGAACTTCTACGCCTAAAAGTTTTTCTACTGTCTTACAGTAACCAACGTTATTCATGGGTGCAGAACAATAATTGAGTCGATCCGTATATGGAATCACTTGATTATAAAAGTGCGTCTCTGCCATTTTCTCAAAACAACGGTGCAAGTATCCAATTTCTACGTTGCATCGCTCAATGGTTTCTCCATCAAGTTCTGCCATAATCCTTAATGTTCCGTGAGTGGCGGGATGACTAGGTCCAATGTTAATTGGAACAAGATGTTTATTGGGGTCGCTGATATATTTGGGGTCATTTTCATACCACGCGGTTTCAACTTTTGTGGCGTGCTGCTGTTGATCAGCAGGATAATCTTTTCTTAAAGGGTGACCGACAAATTCTTCATGGGTCAAAATTTTTCTCAAGTTTGGATGATTTTTAAATATAATCCCAAACATATCAAAAATTTCCCGCTCAAACCAATTGCACCCTTTCCAAACTTTTACCCCAGATTCCAGGGATTCATTTTCCCCAACCTTCATTTTAATCCGCACACGGGAATTATTCAGTGAACAAAACAGATGGTATACAACATCAAATCTCTGCGGCCTCTCCGGATAATCCACACCGCAAATGTCCATCATGTAATCAAAATTTAAGTGGTTCTTAAAAAAACTCAAAACCTCTATGTTTATGTCTTTAGAAATTTCACAAACCACTTCCCCGCGTAAACTCCTGGAAACCAATAATGCATTTCCGAATTTCTTTGAGAGCTCGTCTTCGATTTTTTTATAAATTTCAATCATCGCTGTCTCTTATTTCAGTGGTGTTGGGGGTCGGCGACGCCCCTTTTGAATTAACTCTTGAATTTTCATAATGCCGTCTATAACTGCTTCCGGAGTTGGTGGACAACCAGGAACATAAACATCCACTGGAATCACTTTATCAGCGCCTTGAAGCACATGGTATGAGCGATAAAATCCTCCACTGGAAGCGCAGGCTCCCATGGAAAGAACCCATTTGGGATCCAGCATTTGATCATAAATTAATTTTAAAACCGGGGCCATTTTTTCAGAAATGGTGCCAGCGACTATTAAAAGATCACTTTGCCGAGGAGAAAATCTAACAACCTCGGCACCAAACCTTGCTAAGTCATAGCGAGGTCCAACCACGGACATAAACTCTATACCGCAACAAGCAGTTCCAAAAGGCAGAGGCCAAAGTGAATTTTTGGTACCCCATCCAATGAATCTTTCCGCGCGAGTGGTGAACACCCCAGTTTCTAAAAGCTGGTGCATCTCATTTGAAACAACTTCAATCTTTGGTCCAGTGTTCAGGACGTCGCTCATTTAAATAACCTTTGAAAAATTAATGATTTCCGAGTCAGTCAAAGTTATCAAGTTTATGGCGCCTATATCAATATTTTTATAAGTCTAGCGCACCGCACTGACACTTTTGTCTAGGATATCCGCCTTTGGTCTGTATGATTATTAGACAGGGGAAAATCTGAATTCACTCTAATGAGGGGGAAAAATGACGAGTCTATTTACCAATTGGTTATTATTGATGGCTATCTGCACTCTGCCGGGAATCGCCTTTGGTGCGGACAACACTGATGTTCAAGGAGATTTCTTAATTAAATTCAAACCGGGTAGGGTTCAGTTCGCGGAACAGCTTTCCACTTTAGCGGTGGGTGGCAGAGGGGCCACCGAAGCGGGTCAGCTTGAACTCCTAGATGACCAATGGGTTCACCTGAAAGTGGCTCCAGTGCAGCTTTCAGCGTTTAGCACCAAGAGCTTCATGGAAACAATGAAGGCAAATCCAGACGTTGAATTCATTCAGCCCAATTATAAGATTGGGTTCATTGAGGATTACAAAACTGAAGACGTAGGTTTGAGAAGAATGGCTCAGGACGCACTTGACGGAAGAATTGTGCAGGCATTAATGCCGCCCACACTTTCTGGAAGTTCCTTCAACTGGGGTAGCCCTGCGGCGGTTAAGGATCCAGAAATACCGCTAAGTATTACTACTAAGGCTGGCGCTGATCCCTACGTGAATTCTCAGTGGGGCATGAAGTCCATTCATGCCCCAGAAGCTTGGAAAAAAATAACGGGAAATAGAAAAGTCATCGTAGCCGTTTTAGATTCAGGTGTGGATTACACCCATGAAGATCTCGCGGGAAGCTTGTGGCATAACCCTAGAGAAATTCCAAATAATAACATTGATGACGACCGGAATGGATTTATTGATGATGTCGTCGGTTGGGATTTTGTCCAAAATGACAATAAACCGTACGATATCACCAGCTCCACTTGGGGACTTCTGCTGACAGGAGGAAATCCAGGTCACGGGACTCATTGTGCGGGGACCATTGGGGCAGCTGCAAATAATTCCAAAGGAATTGCGGGAGTCGCGCCCCAAGCTAGCATCATGGTTGTGAGATTTTTGGATAATAGAGGTTCAGGGGATACTGCCCGCGCTATCAAAGCGATTAATTATGCCGTTGCTAATGGCGCAAAAATTCTTTCTAACAGCTGGGGTTCTGAGGGAGAACATCCTGAAGAAAATAATCAGGCCATGAAAGATACAATTATGAATGCAATGAAACATGATGTTTTATTTATTGCTGCAGCGGGAAATGGTCATAGAGGAAAAGGCTATGACAATGATACCGATGCCAAACCCGCCGTTCCCGCAAGCTACAATATTCCCAACATTATAAGTGTTGCCGCCATAGATCCGGCAAATAAATTGGGAAAGTTTTCTAACTGGGGTAAAAAAACTGTGCACTTTGCGGCACCCGGGGTGGGAATATTTAGCACCATGGTTGGAAATCGATATTCTGACAATGTAGTTAACTTGGGCATAAAGATGAAATGGGAAGGCACAAGCATGGCGGCACCCTATGTGGCCGGTGCTGCGGCACTGGTCTGGGCCATGCATCCTGAATATAAGGCAGCGGACGTGAAAGCGGCCCTTATAAGATCCGCAGAAAAAATACCTGATTTAGAAACAAAATTGGTGAGCGGTGGAAAAATAAACGTGGAAGCCGCTATCCGATAATTGATGACCAGGCCCCGCAGACTGTTCCGTCTCCGGGGTTTTTTTATGGACTTGAGCCGCCGTTTTCCATCATAATTACTCTATGAGCACCGTATCTGATCCCACCAAAAATCCAGCTCAAAAAGCCGTAGATGCAAAGCCCACCGCCGACGGCCCACATACTGCCAAGGGCCGAAAGGATGCAAAATCAAAAACAGAAGATACTCCCGCTGACAGAGAAGCTGCATTTGTTGTGAACTTAAAAGGAAAAGAAGATGAGGGAGAAAAGAAGAACAAAGTTCTTTACTCTCCAGAAGAAGTGCGAGCCAAGGCAAAAGCATTTATGAGTTCTGATAAACTTTCTCCTCAGGAAAGACGAGTTCTTCAAGAGATTCTAGGAACAGACAAAGAAGGATAATGTTTTTTCAATATTTCAGAAAATATGTACAAAAATATCCGTGGTATTTTTGGTCTGGCATAGGCGCATTGGCGGTAACAGACATCCTGGATGTAATACCCCCACTGATCATGATGAGAGGTGTTGACCAAATCACATCAAAGGCCAGTCAGGTTGAACTCCTAAAAACGGCTCTCATTTTCGCTTTTGCTACTTTGTGTCTCGCGTTTGTGAGATTCCACTGGAGAATGCAGTTTGGAAAATTCCATCAAAATATTGCCAGAGAACTAAGACAAGATATTTTTGGAAAACTTTTACATCTCACTCCCGAATTTTATTCTCAAAGTCCGACTGGGGAGCTTATGAGCCTTGTCACAAATGACGTTGAGGCTGTGCGTATGGGAATGGGACCGGGTTTTGTAGTTCTCATAGACGCCCTTTTTTATTTTTTAACTATTCCTCCTATTATGCTTTACCTCTCAGTTCCGCTCACAATTAAGTCCCTCATCCTTCTTCCCCTCCTTCCCTTCTTTGTGAATTGGTTGGGGAAAATAATAAATAAGTTGTTTATTTTGGAACAAGAGAAATTCAGTGAGGTCTCTGGCATTGTTCAAGAAAATATTGCCGGAATGAAAACCGTCAAAAGTTATGTTCAAGAAAAAAATCAGGGGAAAATTTTTAATAAACTGAGCGCTGACCTCATGGGCGCTACAAAGAAAGTTGCCCTTGCAGAAACGTTCATGCATCCCGTAATGGAATTTAGCGTCACCTTAGGTGTGGTGACTCTGCTTTTTTTTGGCACCGCGGAAGTGGTCAGGGGGGCCATCACCATTGGAACCTTTGTTGCATTTCAAAGATATATTTCAAAAATGGTTTGGCCTATGACCGCTATGGGGTGGGGATTTTCTCTCGTCTCTCAAGCATCGGCCTCATTGAAAAGAATTGATGACCTTTTAAAAACTAATCCAGACATTAAAGTAGCCAATCCATCTGGCGAAAAAATGCCGCTCCAGAATCCAACAATTAATGTGTCGGGCCTTACGTTTAAATATCCACTGAGTAAATCATTTGCCCTTAACAATATTAGTTTTCAAATTGGCTTTGGGGAAACCATCGGACTTATTGGCTCAGTGGCCAGCGGAAAGACAACGTTAGCGCAACTCCTGTGTCACCTTTATAGAATTGACCGAGGTATGATCTCCATTTCTGGGCAAGATATAAATGACATTGACCTAGATATGCTTAGAAATACAATCACCCTTGTTCCACAGGATCCATTTTTATTTAGCACAACCGTCAAAGAGAATATTTTTTACGGCGTGGAAAATACGCTCTCACATGCACAGTTGCAAACCATCACGGAAAATGCCGGGATGTTGAAAGAAATTGAAAACCTGCCTTTGTCATTTGATTCCACCCTTGGTGAAAGAGGGCTGAACTTTTCTGGTGGGCAAAAGCAAAGACTCACAATTGCCAGAGGACTCATGAGGAATACACCCATCATTATATTTGATGATTCCCTGTCATCGGTTGACTCAGTCACAGAAAAAGCAATTCTTAAAACACTTCTTAAAATGGACGGTCAAACAACAACTATAATAATCAGTCACAAAATAAGTAGCCTAGCAAGATGTGATCGCATCATCGCCCTTAAGGATGGGTCAGTTGAAGCCATGGGCACCCCACATGAGATGAAATCTAAAAGCGAGGTTTATAAGACCTTGCTTGAACATCAATCAGAGATGAGCCATGAACCAATTTCACTTTGAAGATGGTCTGTCCATCAGAACTAAGTATAAAGACCTGCTAACCAGGATTTGGCCATTTATTACGCCTCACAAATGGCTTCTCACAATGCTTGTCAGTGTGGTTGTCACCCACACAGTGATTGGCCGAATCCTTCCCAGTATAGTGGGACATGTTGTAGATGACGTCGTGATTGGCGGAAAAAAAAATCTGCTATGGAATTTTTGCGGCATTTACCTCGGCCTGGAAGTTCTAAGATTTGTTTTTGTGTGTGTTGAAACTTATTTTTTTCAGGTGCTAGGATTAAAAGTAATTTATGACATGAGAGCTAATCTTTTTGAGCATGTCCAAAACCTACCCACACGGTTTTTTGATAAAAATCC
>JBBQPV010000140.1:0-5925 GCA_038216925.1 Bdellovibrionia bacterium | reverse complement strand
ATGACCAGAAGAGACACAACCTTCAACTTCCAGACAAATTCCATAAAAGTCAAAGTAGGATTTTTTCATCTATCTATGACAGCGCCCCAAAGAAGGCCCCCACCGTAGGACGTGTGGACAACAGGAAACAGACTGGCCAATTGAAGTGTACGCCCCAAGGTCACAGGAACTTGATTATTTCTTTGAGTTCTGTAGGCAGCAGTCAAACACAGTAAGGAATAGATTATAAAAGGAACAAATAACGCAATATCCATTCTTTTATGAAAGAAAATCATGACTAAAATAACAACGGTATAGAGGGCACAGAGACTTGGCAAAAGATGAGCGGGCTTTAATATCTTTATGTCTTTTACAGCGGATTGGCCCCGTCCTCTGCCATATTTAAAAACTTGGAAGGAGAGATGGTTAACGTTTGGTCTTCTCTCATGCCAAACAAAAAGGTCAGGATCATAATAAAGTGAATGTTCCTTCAACAGCATTTGGTGAAGGAAATAATTTTCTTCTGCGCAGATCAACTTCTCTTCAAATGGATTTTCCGGCAAGATTTCTTTTTTTACAAATAAATTACATAGAATCAGTGAGTCTTCCCCACACGGTCTAAAAGTTCCAGACACCCTATACCGGTCTTTGGAGAAAAAAGTTGCAAGCCTTGAGGACAATACAAGGCCAGTATTATTCTGAAAACCGGTAGCGTGGGGAGGAGTTAAATTTGGTCCACCTAAAACACAAAATCGCGGAACTTGTTGCAAGCGACGGGCAAAATGGTTGAAAAACATCACGTCTACAAAGGCGTCATCATCAATAAAATATATCCACTCCCCTTGGGCCTCATGAAGTAAAATATTTCTAGCGCTTGCAGGGGTTTTTGGAGAATCAAATTCCCTGATGACAAACGGAATGTGCGTCACTTCTTTTTTAAATTTTAAAAGTAGATTTTTTGACTCAGGATCCGGCCCGTTAACGCCTATGACAAATTCATAGTAAAATCCAGATTCCATTTTAATGGCTTCTTTAAGACTTTGAAGACACCGTGCCAGCACACCTTTACGGTGATGGGTTACTAAAATAATTGAAATAAGTGGTCGCTCTATGAACATTAAAAACATCAAATCACAAAAGTTAGGTTAGTCAATGCTAGGATTTTAGTTTAGCCTGCTCCATATGCAGTCTCAGATATTTATTAACCAAGTGTATGTTTTGACCCGCGCTAATCTCAAATCTAGATACCGAAACACTATTGCGGGATTCATTTGGGTTATTATGAATCCCCTACTGATGTTTGGGGCCCAGAGCTTGGTGTTTAGAAAATTTTTACAGCTCAACGTCCCCAACTATTACTTGTTTTTACTCTCTGGCCTACTTCCATGGATATTTTTGGTCCAAAACGTTGAAATGTGTACTGGAATTTTTGTGAACTCCAGAACACTCTTGAAAGCATTTCCCACCCACCCAGCGGTGTACTTGACGGCACAGATACTAGATAATCTGATTAACTTTTTGGCCGCCTTTTTCATATTACTCTTAGGAATGGCTTTTTTTGCCCCTTATCCTGCACAAGGCATTCCTTATCTTGTTTTCCCGATCATATTTCTAACCATTGCAGCCACCGCCATTTCATGGTTTCTAGCCACTCTCCAAGTGTTCTTCAGGGATACGAGATTTATTGTCACCTTTGTAATGAGTATTGCGTTTTACCTGACCCCAGTTTTCTATCCTATCGCCATTGTTCCTGAAAAGTATCATTGGGTCATTGCCATAAATCCATTTGCGCGCCTGATTACCCCGTTCCGGGACTGTATATATGATTTTAATTTGAAAACTCTCATTGAGTCCAGTGGCGCAGCTTTTGTTACTTGTCTGTGCTTTATTGCCCTGGCTGGAGGTTTGTGGAAATTAAAAAAGAACGCGATTTATTTTAAACTCTGACCTAAACTATAGCCATGACGCAACAGATGCCCATACTTTCAGTCAAAAATTTAAACTTAGTCTTTCGCGTCCCTATTCGTGAAAATCATTCTATGCGTGACGCTTTCACCCAATTTGTTTCATCTCCATGGGAAATTATGTCACCCAATTACGACAGACTTCACATAGCAAAAAACATGAATTTTGACGTCCATGCAGGAGAGAGAATTGGCCTTTTGGGTGTAAATGGGGCTGGGAAGACGTCATTATGTAGATGTATAGCTGGTATGTATAAACCCACCGGCGGGACCATCAATGTAAACGGCAGCGTAAGAGCTATTTTTGATACTCAAGTGGGGATACATCCGGATCTAACGGGAAGAGAAAACGCAGAACTCCTAGTGCAATTTCTTTTTCCCGGCATTAAAAGAAAAAAAGCTGAAGAGGTTGTTGAGGAATCCCTAGAGTTTTCTGAATTGGGCAAATTTGTAGACGCACCCTACAAGCTTTACAGTAATGGCATGCAGGCCCGTCTATGTCTCTCCCTCATCTCTGCCCGCCCATCCCCTCTTCTTATCCTAGATGAGGTCTTTGATGGGGCGGACTTATTTTTTCGTGAAAAAATTGAAAACCGAGTTTTGGAAATGATCAGGCAATCGGGAGCGGTTATATTCGTAAGTCATTCAATGGACCAACTTTTAAAAGTATGTAATCGTGTTTTGTTGATAAATAATTCAGAGATTATTTATGATGGTGACCCTAAAGAAGCTATTGAAATTTACAAAGACGTAAAGAAAATTGAAGCCCACTAGAATTGCTTTGCTCGCACTCATAATATTTATATCATTCTTCATTCGTTCACATGCTTTGGGATTATCTAGTTTTGCAATTGATGAAATGATCTCCATGCACTTTGCTAGCTATGCAAATCTGTCTGCTATTTTTTGGGACAATAGTCCGTTTCTATACAACCTACTTCTTAAGTTTTGGCTTACTGCCTTTGGAGATACGGAAGTTTCAGCAAGGTTTCTATCGGTCTTATTTTCTACCGGGTCAACGGTGATTCTTATTTTTGTCGGGAGACTGACCTTCGGATTTCAGGGAGCGGTGACTTTAGGTGTTTTGCATGCACTATGTCCTTTGAGTATCATCTATGCCCAGGAAACTCGGCCCTACGCTCTTTTTGAATTTGCGTGTGCTCTGAACCTCTATTTTTTAATTCGGTCAATGAAGAAAAATAAATACGATTTACCTTTCTACTCGTCCATCGTGTTTATGTGTTTATCGCATTACATTGGCCTTATCCCTGCCGCCTTTCAAATATTATGGATTATCAAAAAGAAAACCCAAATCCGTAAGCACGGGTTTGAATATTTTATGATTGGTTTGGGAATTTTTATCATAGTGAGCACTACGGTCATCGGTTTGTTTCACTTTGAATTCTTGAAATGGCAGGAACTGAAATTCATGTTAGAGCCTGAATCCAGGTGGCCGAGAGAATTACTTTCGTTTTTTGTTTTCCGTTCATCAGGTGCCATTGTGGGAATCTGTGGGTTAGTGATATTAGCTATTCTTTTGCGAGATTTTGATCTGCACTCACTTTTGCTCTACGTGTTTGCGTATGCTCTTTGGACAATAATTACTTTTGAGGCTGTATCATTTATTTTAAAGCGAGCGGTTTTTATTCCGCGGTACTATATTTTTCTGATACCTCCATGGCTTTTATTTATCACCCATTTGAAAATAAAAACTGCCCAGAAGAAATCATTCAAACTCCTGTCACACTTGTTTTTAATTATTACAGTATTGGGCGCCTCTGTTACAGTCTCACTTTTGTATCATCCCAGACACTCACCTTGGAGAGAAGTAGCGCTAAAGGTCAGAGATTTTCCCAAGAGTATGGTTGTGACCACTAGGTCCAGTGCCATACAAACCCCTTATTTTGAATGGATAAATGTACCCGTTGAACATTTTGACGACCCCATCGAAATTATTAAAACTCTGGAGACCAAGTTTGAGACTCTGAAAACGATTTGGATAGTAGAACCCATCGTGCCCGGAACCGATTACTTTTCCCTTTTTAAAAAGCAGGTAAATACCGGCGCTTACAATTTAGAGGATTTCACAGTGTCAGTGGACAATTCGGAACCCATTGTTATTTTGAAAATTGAAAAGAAATTATAGGTTGGGGGTTATATTAAGAAGATTGTCATTGGAGTCAATGGTCCACACATCATCGGCAACTCCGTTAATTCTTCCTGTAGCGCTGGCGACAAATCCGTTTCTCGTAACCGCCCCACCCACAAGGACTGAGTTAAGAGCACTTTGCTCATTCACCCACTTTATTGGTGCTCCTCCGGCATAATTACAAACCCATGCCGCTGGTTGAGGTGGACCTGTTGCAATGCAAGTCGCCGTGCCCAACGGTGTCTTAGGAATGACATCGTTTCCAAATCTTATGACGTAGTTGATTCTTCCCTCAGGATTAAAACCAATGGCGTCAAATCTTGGAACATAGTACGCATGTTCTCCCCAGAAATTTTTCATTGCGGTGTAGAGATATTCTAAATCGTTCTTGCCCTGGAGCTGTTTAGATTTACTGACCATGTGCTGATAGTTAGGGACCGCGATGGCTGCAAGGATGCCCACCACTGCAACAGCAACGACAACCTCTATGAGAGTAAAACCCCTTATTTTCTTCATTTCTCTATTATATCAGTTATTTAGTTACTTTAGGATAGATTTGCTTAAAGCTCAATATATGAGCGTTAGGCTGAAGATGATCTACAATGATTTTAAACTGCAATATAGCTTCCTAGAACGCGCACATTATCCGCACATTCTTCAAGGTTTTTAAGGGCTTTGTCCACCGGCGCCGCACCCACTTGCCCTAATATATCAACGTAAAAGGAATATTCCCATGGCCTCCCTTGGATGGGTCTGGACTCTATCTTTGTTAAATCAATATCCCTTGAGGCAAATACACCTAATGCTTTAAAAAGCGCCCCAGACTGATTTTTCAAATTAAAAATTATAGAGGTTTTTGATTTTCCAGAACCTTTTAATTTTACGTTTTTTCCATTCTTAGAATTCGAGACAAGTAGGAATCTTGTATAGTTGTTTTTATGATCTTCAATTGACCGGGCTAAAATTTTACCCTTATATATTTTAGCCGCGCTCGCTCCTGCAATAGCCGCTTCTGAAACTTTTCCAGAGGTCCTGATTTCCTTTACACTCCCGGCGGTGTCATAAAAAGAAATCACTTCTATCTCAGGATGCAAATCTAAAAAATGTATGCACTGAGCCAAAGCCACCGGGTGAGAATAAACTTTTTTTATTTTTTTTAATGTAGACCCTGGGTTTCCAATAAGATGGTGTTCAATACGTAAGTGAGTTTCACCAACTATACTTAATGTGTGCTTAATTAATAAATCGAAATTTGCATGGACAGATCCTGCGAGAGAATTTTCAATGGGCACCACGGCGAATTTAGCTTTGCCGGTTTCCACCATAGTAAACATTGTTTTAAAATCATGACAGGGTATTGGACTAATGTCGTTGCCGAGAATTTTAAATGCGGCAGCTTCGCTAAAAGCGCCGCGCTCTCCCTGAAAGGCGACTTTCATTAATCGCCACTACCACCACTACCACCACCACTACCACCACCACTACCACCACCACCGTCACCGCCACTATCTCCGGACCCTGAATCACCTGGGCCATCTGCGGGACCATCGGGAGAATCGGCAGGCGCATCCGCTGGTGCATCTGCTGGAGCAGGATCTGGTCTGCCGCCAGTGTCTCCGCCATCTCCATATCCAGGATTCACTGGAGGAGTAACGGGTGGATTATAAACTTGTCTGACTTCTCCGTACTGGTCTGTGCAGACGTCGCCAATGTAAGTAGTGTCACCGGACTCTCCGCCACCACTATATTGGGGCGTACAAGTCCAACCTGGATCTGTTCCCCCAGCGTCACACATCCAAAAACAACATTCATCGGCAGGATCTGCATTTAAAC
>JBBQPV010000139.1:0-5937 GCA_038216925.1 Bdellovibrionia bacterium | reverse complement strand
GGCGGCAATAAATTTTCTAATGTATAACTCAATGGCAGGCTCAACAAACTCTGCCATGTGAATACCTTTTTGCTCACGGCTTAAGTTGAGCATTTTCTCTCTCATGGCTTGCCTTCCAACCATCATATTATTTTTTAAATAAACTGATTTATCCAAAGGCAATTTTGAATCCCGAGGGTTCCATGAAGACCATGAAGAATCGCCGATATCAAAGTAACTCAGCACTTTATCTAGAGCGTTGGCATTTCTGGCGGTAGCCACCATAAATGGTGCGGACACTTGGCGCTTGATGGCCAAGGCGTCTGCGGATTTAGGAGCTGAGAATGTGGGGTTTATAGAAAGTCCCATAGCTTTTTTCAAATTAAAGTCTCGAGCCTTCAAACTGGCCACTAAAAGTGCGGGACCGGTTTTGACATTCAATTCTTTACCAGATTTATTTGCAGCACCTTGATCCACTCCGGCACTAAGGAGCATGTCAAGTTGCTCGGCGGCCATTCCGCCCTCAAGTCTCACTGTACCTAAATAAACTGAAGCTCTTGCCGCAAGGTTTTCCCCAGTACCAGGATTATTAACCGTTTGACTCACACCTAATAAATTAGTGGGAACTTTTTCATCTACAGCCGCAATCATATTATAACGAATATCGCCAATTTCTGGTTTGACGGACTCGTCTAGAACAACAATGTCATCGGTTCTATCTAGAGCTTTTTGAAAAGTCGCATTCCATGCGGCAACCACTTCTCTTGCGGGCGGCAGATACTCGTCAGGAAATCCAGCATTGACGGTATAAACAATCTTATTAGTGGCACAAGCCATTCCTGCCGTCTTGGCATTGTTTTCACAAACATTAAATTTGTTTGCGAGTAACTTTTCCCCTGAAAGGGTGACCCCTTTATCTGGATTCACAAAATTTTCATAGGTTCTGAAATATCCAAAACGGGCGAAATCTACGTTAGACATTTCATATGCTTTAAAGTCACTGGCCTTCACTTCAAGAAATGCCGTCTTCATGTGGGCTCTAAAAGGATTAGAAGTCCAGTTATCAATGACGCCATTTCCGTAATCATACAGTTCATGAACTGTCAGAGAAGTATCTGTGTCAAAACTGAGTAGCCCCTTATCAAACTTCATGGGAGACACAATGTGAGAATCCTCTTCATGAAGTGTAGTGGCAAAAATATTTGTCAGAGTGCTGGAGCTGATATTGTTATGGGTTAAATCGACTCTGAAATAGGCTCTTTGATTCCAGGGAGTTTTGGTGTCTTCAATTATTTTATTTGTTTCTTCACCGAAATCATTTTTTTCTCTCTTAATGTCAAAGTGTCCACTGATTGGATACGCAGCAACAACAGTTGCCGTGGCGGGGGTTTTATTTGGTTCGCCCACCAATCTAATTTGTAGCTCATGTTCTGTAACTAAAAACTGCGCAAAACCAAAATCCGAATGAAAACCAGGAATGACTCCCGAGGCATCCAACGTTTCATCGGCGGCCACGATTGTCTTAACCAAAGAATATGTTTTTGCACAGCTCTGATCTTGCGTCCCCCCCGGGCAGCCTGTCAGGTCAGATTTTGATAAGTATGCATCTGTTGAGAGTTGCGAAATCTCGTCTTTCTTCTTCGCGCACCCTCCGGCCAGCAGCATACTGAGCGTTAAAACTGTAATTAACCTTAAACCCGTCTTGGATTTCATTAATCATTTCCCCCTTGGTCATTAAATTTAAAATTCCATTTTCATAAATTCAGTTTTAAATGCTCAGTGTTACATCGAAGTACCCCATGAATTGCGACTCATCAAAAGCCGTGTAGTTATATTCCAGTCCATTGGATTTCAGTGCGTCCGAGCGATTGTAAATTCCCAGGTTTAAAACTACGTTTTTATTTACTTCATACCCAACATCATAGTTGAGAAAGTATTTATCCCGGGGTGTGCCGTAGTAAGTCCACCCATGAGTTGGTTGCGCGGAGATGGTTGTTCCGAATTTTGGTGTGAATGCGTATCCAATCTCTAGGAGCAGAGCGACAGATTTTTCTAGATTAATATTACCGTCAGGTTGAACCACAAGGTCATGGAAAAACTGTGTGTACCTAGGTGTCAGACCAATCGTTACTTTTCCAAAAGTTTGTTCAAAACTTGTAAAAATGCTTGCCGCGGATTTCAGTCCTGCGCGGTTAGAGTCCTTCGATGTGGGAAGGAAGAGTTGAGAGCCGAGTGTCAGCTTTAGATCCTTTCGGATCTCCCCTAAAGCTGCGCTCAACCCCAACCTTGTGTCGGAATAGTCGCCGAGAGTGTTATCTGGCAGGGCGTACGAGTATTCTTCCGAATACGCCGCACGTGCGGAGGCCGTGAGCACTCTTGAGAGGGGAATGCCCAGGTCGAAACGATAAGTTCCTGAAAATGAAAGGCCTTCACCGCTGCTGTTTACATTTTGTTTGGCCAGAGTACCTGATGTGTCGATTAATAGATTTGCTGTGATTTTTTGTTGTTGAGGTGCCGTTGTGATCGTGGGCGCCGGTGCCGTTGATTTTCCGTCTTTTGGATTTTCCGCCTGAGCCGGAGCGCCCATCCCTGTGACGCTTCCCAACTCGTCGGTTCTCGCCGCTTGTACTGTGAGTACTGCCGCCAGAACCAAAATCGTTTCGAGATATTTCATCATGAAATTCCCCATCCCCTTTCGCAACCAGCCGAAGGACTGGTCCCCGTGTGCGAGTTAGATGCGCCGCTTAACCATCCCGGTTAATAAAAATCTTCGGGCGCCCTACAAAAGTATTAAAGCAGACTCCGTGCCTAAAATCCAGGCACTCTATTGGGATATAATCTAGATGATATATTTCTGGACCTATTTTGACACTGAATTTTATACATATCCGTCGGCACCGGTTCTTTTTGGCTCGAGTACCTGGACGTCAAGTATAGTTTGTTAGTTTCCGAAAATAGGACATAGGAGATCACATATGAAATATTCTTGGCCGATGGTTGTTGTTTTATCCCTATTCTTTGGTTTTGCCATAAATGAGACAGCCCGGGCCGGCGGGGGATATGTTTGTGGCGAGGAGTGCATTGCGTGCAAGAAAACGAAAGAAGCCAACAAACCCCTTATTGAAAAACTGAACAAGATTCGCGCATTTGTTGACGAGCAAGCGGCAACCTGCCGATTAGAATCTCAAAAATTTAAAGGAAAGCAAATGGCAGAATGTGACCTCGTAGTACCTAAAGACGAGCGAAATGCGGTTATGAAATTCGTCTCTCCCAAAAAAGTAGAAAAGGTACCAAAAATAACCCACTTAGAACTCGCAGACATTTGCCTTAACGGTCAAACGGCCGTTAAAACATGTATTTTACGAAAGTACGAATTTGACTGCACTGTACCGGTGGAAAAACAAGCTACTGACCCGTTAGAGACTAAAATCGAACCAGCTGCACGGGCAAAGTGAAAAGAATTTTTCTTCTCTTATTCATTTCTCTGTTTCCCCTCCTCAGTGTCGGAGGTTCTAAAACTACTCCTGATCTGAGTGTGGATGGTGGGCCTCAGTTAGAAATCGAACTAAATATTTTATCTTTCAATCCACAGTCCATTACTGCCCTAAAGAGAAACGGAAGAAAAGTAACTCTACCTAGAAATTCCATAAATACTAAAATCATGGCCAACGAATTTTCATTTTATACCATACCGCTTCTCATCTGGATTGAGGCTTCCAGTGGAAGCCACTAATAGGATACTTATAATCTCTCTGGTCTCAGCACTATGCCTGATTTCAACGCCCTCCGAGGGAGAGGAATCAGTCTGTAAAGAGACGGGGTCTAAAAACAAAGTCCACATGGATAACATTTCTGATTACGTCGGATTTTGCGGACTACACGCCATGCGAGCATCCATTCACCAACTCAGATGTAAAGTAGATCCAGACAATTGCGTCCTCCCTTCTATTTTAGAAATAGTGAAGGCGGACAAGGAATTGCCACGGCAAAATGACGACTATGCCAAACTTTTACAACAATTTGGAACTGGTAGACCGTTGAAAGATGAAAGTTGCATCCCTTTTGATGGATTTTTTAAACACTCTTCTCGGGAATTACCAACGTGGGATTGGTCGAATCGCTATGCATTCTATAGTTTCAAAGCTATGAAAATAGAATTAGAACCCACTTCAGACGTGCGCAAAGATAATAATTCTCTTATAGAGGAAATGTTAGGAATTACTGAAAAAGACACTCAGGCTTTTATAAAACTAAAAACAGAGAGTAGATTCAAGACTGCGCTTGATAATTACGTAGGTAACAAAAAGTGCGAGCCGAGGAAGACCCCAGAATTTAGAGTTAAAAGAACTATGTTTAGTCCTGCCAATTTGCAAAAACAGTTGCTCGACGGAGACTCAGTTTTGGTTCCTTTGGAAGTAGCTCAACCCGGTACTTCAATTATAGGGCCTCATGAAATCCTGGTGACGAATTTTCGAAAAACATGTTGTCTCCAACGTTGCGTCACTCAATACCAAGTTATCGACTCTCTGGATCTTTATTGGGTCAAGGGGCAAACAGCTAATATGTGGATTTCTGAAAAAGATTTAACAGACGCCGTAAGTAAACACCATCCTTCCATCGTATGGCCAGAGGCGGGTCAGAAGCCTCTCCCTATCCCCGAGAATCCCGCTAAGCCCTTACCCACTGACAGAGCCTCTTAAAGGTACCTGCTTCTTTTTTCCGCCCAATAGGGCTAAGGTAATCGTCTATGAGAAGTTCGGCGGAAAAAAGAAGCAGGTACCTTTTAAGAGAACGGCTTGAATCTATCCAAGCCAGGCAACACGCCTCTGGAGAAATTCTCAACGATCCCCTGTCCATAGTACTCAGATATGACAGTCCTCAAGACCGGGAAGTAGTCGCCCTGATAGCAACGTCTTTTGCCTATGGAAATGTTAAGCAAATTATCAAAACATTGGAAAATATTCTGCCACTTCTTGGCCCCTCCCCGGCAGACAAGATAAAATCTGCAGATGGTAAGTACTGGAAAAAAGCGATTCCGGAAACTTTTAAACATAGATTCAACACCGCCGATGATCTGGGCCTTCTTCTCACATGGCTAGGGGAAGCACTAAGAAAAACAGAGTCTCTGGAGAGGTTTTTTATCGATGATCAAAATTCCAATGAACCTTTGGCACGGCTTTTAGAAAATTTTATTATTCGTTTCACTTCACTTCCCCCAGGGCCATATAAAATTCCTAAATCGAAAGGTGCGCTTTTTTTCTTTCCAAAACCCTCAGCGGGAAGCGGTTGCAAACGTCTTTTATTATTTTTACGTTGGATGGTAGGTTCAGGCCCTATGGCCCTTGGACAATGGACATGCGTTGATAAATCCCAACTCATTATACCCGTTGATACCCATATCCTTAGAATTTCTCAAAACTTAGGTTTTACAAAAAGAAAAAACACCTCCTGGCAAACCGCAGAAGAAATCACTAAGAAGTTACAGCTGATAAGTCCCGATGATCCAACCCAGTACGATTTCGCGCTTTGTCATATGGGCATTTCCCAAGCCTGTCCCAGCAGGTTTAAAATAACTATTTGTCACGACTGCGAAATGAATTCCTTTTGTTTTCGCTACAGTAAGTCTTGAAAAAAAACCTATGGTTTCTCCGAGTCAGACTTATTTATCTCACTCAAAAAATGACAGTTAACTGTCAAACTGGCAACACATCGACGGCTTTTTTTGCTCAAAACTGTCACCGTAATTGTTAAGATTTCAAAATCAAAATATCTTTGAGCGTGGTGGATCGCTTTGTTCTCTATAAAGCTGAATTTCTTTTGGACCCAAACTTGCTCAATGTCAGCCTATGTCAAAAAAATATTTTTATACTGTAGGTATTGTTTGTGCGTTGGCGATTATTTCCTGTGGTCAAGACAACCAGGTTACAACGGGTCAATCCCAGCAACCCGTGGTGGAAG
>JBBQPV010000138.1:0-5940 GCA_038216925.1 Bdellovibrionia bacterium | reverse complement strand
AAAATTGATGCGATTATTTCTGACATTCGGATGCCTGGAGGAGATGGCATTGAACTTCTGACAAATGTGAAAAACATAAATGAATCATTTCCTGTTGTTATGCTTATTACTGGGTTTTCTGATCTTTCACGGGAAGATGCTTATCACTTGGGTGCGGAAGCTATTTTATCAAAGCCGTTTAGCTTAGATGAAATCGTGAGTGCCGTGTGCCGAATTCTAGAAGCACCAAATCTGAGATGGGGAAAAGGCGACTCAGCTACGATTAATCAGCAGTTAAAGTATCAAGCGGATAGTGTTAATGAGGCGATGAACAAAGGCGATTTGGGATTTGGACGAGGAGGAATATTTTTAAACACCCCGCCCAAATCTGCCCAAGTCAATTCCATGGTTAATTTTGAAATGACCTTTAACGCTGGCGAGATATTAGCGCTCAAAGGAAATGGAATCATCCGGTGGTATAGATATACCCATGAAAATTCTCTGCCTCCGGGCGTGGGTATTGAGTTTGATTTTCTCCCACCAGATCATCGGGCCAAGGTTTTGCCGCTTATTGACCGTCTCAAACCTAGGGCGTTTATTCCTAAGCTGGGACAGGCGAAAAACGATGACACGTAAGTTACCAACATCCTTCTGAAGGCTTGAGACAGGGGCCGTGGTTGGTGTTTATTTACGTGAACCTTTGCCAATGTTCTACTTGGTGGTGTCCTCGACAAAGCGTAACCAGATTGTCTAAAGAGTTCGGGCCGCCAAACTTTACAGGTTTAATATGATGTATATCGACCCACTTTGATTCCAAGCATTTTTCTCCAGCGGGTAGTAATTTTTGGCAACGTCCTTGGTCTCTGAGTTGAACTTTATGAAATATCAGTCTGGGAATGACATTTCTTTTCAATGAAGGTTTCTTCGGCTCAACTTGGCACGTGCGTAGTGGCTTTTTATTTTTACGGAGCAGGCGCCTGGCCGCCCTAACAACAGGATCTTCCCTTTTCAGAAACTCAGTGGTTATCACTTGAAATGTGTCTTTAAGAGAAATTTGCTTACTATTTTTTTGACACTGAATATCCTGAGCGCGCTTAAATTTTTTAAATTCAGCTTGAGACATAATCAATTTAACCTCCAGCTGATTTTCTGAAATCATTCTTACTGATTCTTTAAATTCAGTCTCTGGATTCTCCGATGCCACTAACTTTTCAAGATTTCTGTGAGTATTGAGATGGGCCTTAAGAAGCCATTGATCTTGATTATTCTCATCAAGAACCGGAATTATTCGCCTCGCTTTTGAAATAGAAATCTTTTCGTTGTTTAAAGATTCCCTCAACTTTGAAAACTTTGAAAACGCCCTGGCGACACACGTAAAATCATAAGCCCTCGATTCAGAAAAACCTAAACTTAGAGTCAGGTACTTAAATAGGCTTGGATATTTATATGCTCTGTAAACTTTCAATCGATCAATCTTCTCAATAATAGTCAAGAGTTCCACTTCCCGTTTTCTTATGTCCAATGACACCCTCTTTGCGTTTTCATGCAGCGCTATAAAAACCTTCTCATTTTGAATCATAGTTTCCTCCATTCAGAAATCTAAATAACTTTATCATGGAAATTTAGGGTGAAAATCTGATTTTAGAACGGTCCCCCTTGCGAAGAAAAGTTGCAAACAGATGCGCACTCGCTGGAATAAAAACACTCTCGTGACGGTACAACTAGAGTCGTAAAATATGAAATAGGAGGTTTATGAAAAATATCTGTATTCGTAAATTTCTCCACAACCGTAGTCACTAATTAAAAATTCTTAAATATGAAAAAAAGACTATCGATAATTTTACATTGGGCAAACAACTCGGTGGGCAAGAGCACATAAATACTCCGCTCTGACCCCTTGACCTTAAACGGTTTTCTTTTGTAACATTCATCATGCGCTTTTCGGTGGTGATTTCTTTACTCTTACACGTTGTATTTTTGATAATAATGCTTAGTAATCATCATCTGGTGAAATCTCCTAAAATTATACAAGTGACCATCAATGAAACCAAATCATCTAGTTCAAAGAGTGCGGAAGTTCGACATGGCCACGGAAAGTCTCTTCCCACCTTAAAACAACTCATGGTTAAAAAGGCTTATGGTCAATTTGGACTGAGCTTTCAAAACCAGAGCGGACAATATAGTGATGCTCTAACAGACAACGTGAAAAGCAACTGGGGATCTGGCAGCGGAGATTTTTCTCGCATCGGTCAACTCAGTCTTATGATGAAAATCCATCGTCAGATGGAAAATCTTCTCTACTATCCATCAGTTCTTGCCTACCATCAAGTGGAGGGAAATGTTAACGCGCGCCTAGTGCTCAATGAAAAAGGCAGTTGTGATTGGAACCAGACTTCAATTAGTTCTGATAGCGCCTATCTTAAGATTTTTGTTTTAGACCTTATGAAAACACTTTGCAAAAACAATTGGGGACGGGAACTCTCCGGCAGAAAATTAACTAACGTGGATTTCTCCTTTCAATTTGCGATAACGGAGCACGACGATTGGAAATTTAAAGAAGAACAAAACAGAATCGTAGGAAATGTGCTGCTTTTTTATACTAATGCTCAGCATAGTGTGGCTGAATGGAACGTCGGGCCCTTTAAAGGGATGTTTCCTATCCCCGTCATCAGTTTAGATTTTCAGTGGCTTCAGGAAAACTGGGAAAAAGTAATTGAGGGTAAAGACCCATACAGAGAGTTTAAACGTGAACATCGAGAGAATTCGTAACCCCACGATGGCGATAAATTAATTTTAATTTCAGAGGATTCATTTCTTCAATACGAACTAAAACCCTTTGACCAGCGCGCAAAACCCTTTCTGTCTGGTTTTGAACGCGTACAAGGTCCCCACTAAAATTAATAATGATTTCATTTTGTGCAATCACCTCTACAACCACCGCCCAGACTTGATTTTGTCTCAGGCTACGCAGTGTGGGTTTCACGGGAATCGATTCTCACTGGTGATTTTTTTAAATATAACCGGGCGTACTGTGGAAGATTCTTGGTCCACCCCACCAATTCTACGGCTTGAATAAATCATAGTTTTAGTGTTTGTTGCGGTGGCCACACTGGCGGGTGGGGCGGACGGAGCAGTTTGAGGCGCAGTAGTTTGAATTGCAGATGTTTCAGGGATGGAATTTGCGGTTTTTACTGCTTCTGCCAATCGACTGTACTGATTAGCGGTCTCCCCGGCCGGTGTGAAACCTTCGTGTTCAATCACTCGGCTCTCTTTAATATCCTCATCTTCAAGCCAAGACTGATTTGAATTGACCATCAAATTTTGTTTATTTAATTTTACGATGAGCTCTAATTCCCCCATGGGAATATCCACTTGCGTGGAAATATCTTGGCTTGATAATCCTTGATGGGCCAACTTTGCAGCTTTAATATATTTTGCAGAATTTTGACGCTCTATAATTTCTTCATGGGGAATTTTGTCTCTGAAAAGCCTTGCCACGTCTTTTGATTTTTCAATACTCTCGCTGACTCTATATAGATGGCGCTCAACTTCTTCTAGCGTTTCTTGAACATCGGTTTGCTTAGCTTCTATTAATTGCGACAGATGCTTGCCAATGGTTTCAGATTTATCCATGAGATCTTGAAGCACAGCAATTTTACTGGAAAGTAATTGCAACCCGCGACTCAGCCGTGGATTGTCCTGAGTTTTAGATCTTGTGCGGTCAATCCATAAAACTGTGATTGTGGCAATGAAAGCCAAATTGAGAGCAACCTGTAAAAGTATGAGAGTTCCCATCCGTAGCACCCCTTAGAAATATTTTATTCTAAGAGCGGTGGTGCATCAATGAGTTTGCATATTCCTGGACTTAAAACCAGTCGAGGATCGGGATAATTTCTCATGAAATTTGTTAAATCTCTTTCAGTGCACACTCCGGGCATGTCACATTTCTCTGGGCGAACAGTGCTGATTTGAAAATGCAAGTGAGGTGGCCACCCGCCGTTTTCATGGAAGTCTCCCATCCAAGCAAAAACTTCACCTGAAGAGATTTTTTTCCCAACAAAATTCGATTCGAAAGATTTTTTATTTAAATGCCCCCAAAGGGCATATAGCGGACGATTTTCTACAAAGTGTTCGGTTATGAGTGTGTATCCATAATCCCCGTCCGCAGAATTATACCCACTCATTAATATCTTTCCGTCGGTAAAAGAATAAATCGGTGTGCCCACTGGCCCAGAAATATCCAAACCCAAATGAATGTTCCGAACTTGTCCATTGGCGTCCCGGAAAATATCCGCCGCATACATACTTGGACGTTTTTCCCCATACCGACCAATACCAAATTTTCCGGGAGTGTTCCGAGGGTCTTGTCCCTTTGTGAGATCATAGACGATGGTGTCAGCGGGCAAATTAACAATTGGAGAATACTGAATCATTTTATGACAGTTGTTTACAAAAGTTAGCAATTCTTTGGATTGCGTCTTCTAATTTTGCCGGACTAACGGCAAAACTTAACCGCGCATAACCGTCTAATCCAAATTCATTTCCCGGGACTACTGCAACCCCTGAGGATTCTAAAAGTTCTGCGCAAAATTCAGTTGAATTTGCAATCAACCGCCCAGTCTGAGTGCTCTTACGGCTAAAAAACCCAGAAATATTCGCCCACGCATAGAATGCACCTTGAGGCTGATTGAGCTCAAGACCTTCAATCTTAGATAGTCCGCCGTAGAACATGTCTCTTCTGCGCTTTAAATCTTGAACTGCTTTCACAACATCTGTTTGGGGCCCTGTCAACGCCACTACTCCAGCTTTCTGGGCGAAAGAAACCGCACAACTGGCACTCTGACTTTGATAATTTGAACAGGCATCAATGACTTTTTTGTCGCCTACTAGAGAACCTAATCTCCAACCGGTCATACTGTAGGTTTTACTTAAAGAATTTGCGATGAGAAGGCGCTCTTTTAGCTTTTCATTTTGTTGCCCAATATGAGGAGCGATGTGCATTCCATCGGGAAAAACTAATTTGTCATATATGTCATCGCTGATAACCCACACAGCGGTTCTTTCTAAAACAGTGGCGATGTCTTTTAATTCTTGAGCAGTATAAACTTCTCCCGTTGGATTATTGGGGGAATTTAAAATGAGAACTTTTGTTTTTGAACTAAGAGCTCTCTTCAAAATTTCCGGGGTGAGTTTGAAATTATGTTCTCTAGGACAAACTGCAATGACGGGTTTAGCGTCAGCAAGTTCTGCCATAGTGGGATAACTAACCCAATACGGCGCGGGAATAATCACTTCATCACCATGATTACAAAGAACTTGGAGGGCGTTATAAATTGTTTGTTTCGCGCCCAACCCAACCATGCACTGACTGGAGTCATAATCCAGGCCGATGTCTCTTTTTATTCCATCCACAAATGCTTTTCTGAATTCCGGATACCCTGCAGCAGGAGTGTATTTTGTGAATCCCTGATCAAGGGCGTGCTTTGCAGCATCTTTAATGTAATTAAAAGTGTCCCAGTCAGGTTCCCCCACAGCCAGGCTAATGACATTTTTGCCAGCCTTGGCCATTTCCTGTGCGCGAGCACTAAGAGCAAGTGTGGGAGACGGTTTTAGTTTTTTTGCTTTTTCAGAAAGCATAAAATCCTCTTTCTAGAGTTTTAATTTCTTTTTAACGGCTTCCGCCACAACTGGCGGAACTAAGTCACTGATATCTCCTCCATGCACCGCAACTTCTTTCACAGTGTTTGACGAGATATAATAATATTTTTCACCGGTCATGATGGTGAGAGTTTCTATCTCAGGATGTAATTTTCTATTCATTGTCGCCATCTGAAATTCATATTCAAAGTCACCTACAGCTCTGAGCCCGCGGATAATAACTTGGGCGTCTATTTTTTTTGCATAATCCACAGTGAGGCCGTCATGAATTTCCACGGAAACATTTTTCATTCCCGATAAAGA
>JBBQPV010000137.1:0-5941 GCA_038216925.1 Bdellovibrionia bacterium | reverse complement strand
TGCTTTCTACTTTGGCTTGGATGTCGGCATTTTTAATTACAAATTTTATCACAGGAATGTTCATCAGATCATTCCAAGGAATTTCAAATGGTTTGGACTTCGCGTGCTCGGATTTATCTTGTTTTAAAAATATACTTGTGACCGGATGATAAATAGAAATTTTACCTATTTCAAATCGCCCAGATAAAAATGCGAATGGACTTAGACTGACACCCAGTTTGTCTATTAATACTGGGGCTAGGACCTTCAAGACTTCTTTATCTTTGATATTTAATGTCAGGGTGTTTAATTCAATTCCTGGGGGAAAAAAGGTGAAGTCGATACTTTGAGCCTTAATTTCCGCTCCAGCCTTCTGCTTACTTAATATTTGTATTTTGTTAAGGATCCACCTTTTGAGTAGAGGCATCTCTCTTGCGTAAACAATGCCCGAGATCATGAATACTAAGCATATAATAATATACTTAATATATTTCATTATCTGTTCTCCCAAAATCTTTCCCAGTCGGAAATAAGTTCGGAGATATTTTTATAGTCAGGATTGTATTGCCTGAGTCCCTTAAGAATCTCTATGGCTTGTTCTGTGTCATGAAGACCGTGATACGCAACTGCTAAATTATAAAGGCATGCATGCAGAGTTTTTGGATCTTCTTTATTTGTACTTAGAATAATTTGAGAACGTTCCAGGGCTTCTGCAAAATGATGAGAGGACAGTAGGAAATCTACCTCCAGCAGCATTTCCTTTACCGTCCATTGTTTTTGCTTAAACCTCAGCACCTCTACCGCTAAATCATCTAAACCCATTTCATGCAGTGAAATAGAAAGCTCATAACTTGACTCAAGATCCATGGTCTTTTTATTTTTCTTGATCACGGCTGCAAGCTCTGGCCACTCTTCTTTGACTTCTTCCAAATGGGCATGGTTTTCTTTGGGGTATTTGTCCCGGACGCGCTTTAATTTTTTATGAACACGAATATCCCCAATTTTTACCGTGAATTGCTCGATGTACGTATCATTGGGAAACATAGAAACAAGTTTGGAGAGAAGATTTTGTGCATGGTCCGTCATCTGCTCAGTTTCATAAATCTTGAGCTCGGCGATCATGTCTTGGCGGAGTTTGTCTAATGCTGTATTTTTTTGGTCTAATTCTTCGTTGAGGATTTTTAACCAACGGGGATCGGGGTGATCAAAAGCTAGCGCAGCTGTGGCCAGTCCCAGAAGCGCTTGGTCTTGAGTTGCCCCAACAAGTAAGGCATCAATAGTTTCTTTATCTTTTTGTTTAAGAATTTCAAAAACTAAGGGCCAACTTAACGGGAGTTTTCTTTTAAGATCTTTTTTCAAAGCGCGAATAACTGAAACAAAAAATCCATTTAAAAAACAAAATCGACCCACGCAAACTTTTGCAGCCGGGTTGAGGCCATTGTTTTCCCAAAGCTTAAGAAGTTCATCGGCAATATAAAATGCCGGCTGACCTTCTTTTGACTTTTTAAAAATAAAAAGTTCAACGTTTTTTGCGTCTTCCATGACCCACTCAAAAGTATGTGAATATACATAGTAATTTTACATTCTATGCGGCGTGGCAAACAACGTTTAGAATCAGATTTATTTATTCACTTTTTCTACATATTGATGGGTGCGGGTATCGACTTTGATCACATCCCCTTCAGACAAATGGAGGGGAACGGTGACAACTGCCCCAGTCTGCAATTTGGCTGGTTTGGAGCCTCCGCTGACGGTGTTTCCTCTTACTCCGGGATCGGTTTCCACAATGGTCAGGACCACGCTATTGGGTAAATCTATACCAATGGCTCGTCCGTTAAAAAACAAAATGGTGACTTCCAAGTTTTCAATGAGGTAATTGGCCGCATCGCCAACATTTTCCGCCGTAAGCTGAATCTGTTCATAATTGGCGCTATTCATGAAATTAAAGCCATTTTCATCTTTATAGAGAAATTGCATGTCCGTGGACGCAACATCTGGAACTTTAAACTTCTCACCGCTCTTGAAAGTTTTCTCCAAGTTGGCGCCGGTCATTAGATTTTTAAGTTTTGTGCGGGTAAATGCGTTTCCTTTGCCAGGCTTAACGTGTTGAAAGTCCGTTATGACCCAAGGTACTCCGTCAATTTCAACTTTAAGACCTTTTCTAAAATCGCCAACTTCGTACATCCCCGCAGCCATAGTTACTCCGTCATATTGTTAATTTTGGTCAGAGCCTAGCCGAGAGGTTCCTTGAAATCAAGATCTTCGACGAGATTCAATTCTAGAAAGCAAGTTTTCCAGGGTTTTAACCTGTTTTTTCATCGGTTTGGTGTCCACCGGTGTGATCCATTCGTCAGTAAAAAACGAATCTCCCGATTCCAACTCCGTAAGCCTATCTAGTCTTTTCTTAACTTCGCCATCACCGGGAAACTTTTTAGAAAGTTTATTTAATTGGTCCCGAGCCTCTTTCCATTCCCCCCGGTCAAAGCGAGTGTCTAATAAGGCCAGTTCTCTTTCCATTTGGGGAAGAGGGGCGACAACCGTTGCAAGTTTCATGGGTTCCGGAGCGGGTTTTACATCGGGATTTTTAACCGAATGGAGTTTCTCCATGGAAAATTCTTCTTTAATATTTTCCTTAGGTTCGGCAAAAAAAACATCCTTTTCCAGTTTTTTGACAATTCCCGCAGCCTTGGTGTCGTTTGGATTTAAAAACAAAATCATCTTGTAAGCCTGGAGAGCTTTGTCCATGAGATTGAGTTTCAGATAACTTTCCGCTAATAATTGTTGGGCAAGAATATTTTCCGGTGAAAGATCCACAGCCACTTTCAAATTTTCAATGGCCTTTTCATGCATGTTTTTCTGAGCGTAACATTTCCCTAGGGCCACTCTGCCACTGGAAAAATGGGGGTGCTTTTTTATCCCTTTTTCCGCTAAATCAATGGCTTCATCAAGTAAACCCATTCTGCGGTAGGCCTCAGCAAGTGGCGCAAATACTTTTGAGTCAGGATCTTTCTCAAAAATAAGTTGGTAGCGCTCAACAAACGAGCTCATATCTTGATTCATAGTGCCATCTAACCAAAAATCGACCCTTGTGGCAATAAGCTTGATCATGTTACTACTGGCATTAAAGGGAAATCATGGGGAAAACGGGAAACACATCTCAACCGATTATTGGAATTGACCCTGGAACACTCTTCACAGGCTATGGAGTCGTGACAGAGAATCACGGATTTCTGCAGTGTCTTGCCTTCGGGGTGATTGAATCCAAACCTAAACTGCCAATGGCTCAAAGACTTTTATCCATAGGGATGGGCTTAGAGGAAATATTTAAAAAATATAAGCCGTCAGCTGTGGCACTGGAGAAAACCTTTTTCGCCAAAAACGCGGACAGTGTGGCTAAATTAGGTCAGGCTAGAGGTGTTTGCATGTATGAAGCAGCAAAAGCTGGGGTAGAAATATCAGAGTATAACGCCACAGAAATCAAAAAGGGTCTTACAGGCAGTGGAAGAGCAGAAAAAGAGCAAGTGCAGATGATGGTGCAAGCACTACTTGGCTTACCTGCCATGGCCCGCTTTGACATGAGCGATGCTCTGGCACTCGCTATCCACCATGTCAGAGTGAGCGCGACATTACAAAAAATAAAAACCACGGAGATCCTCACATGATAGGAATGCTCTCAGGGAAAGTATTTGAAAAAAATGATCAAAGCGTCATTGTTGACGTCCTAGGCGTGGGTTATGAAGTTTTTTGCTCAACCAAAACAGTAGAAGCTCTTGGTGAAAAGGACTCGATTGTTACGCTCCATGTGCATTCTCACTACAATACCAACGGGACAAGTTTATTTGGCTTTTTTTCCAAACCTGAAAAGGAATTGTTTCTGTGGCTTATCAAAGTGGATTCCGTTGGGCCAAAAAGCGCTTTGAATATTTTGTCCGCAGCGCCTTGGATGGAAATTGTTGAACTGGTGGAAGATGGAAACTCCCAAGCTCTTTCAAAGCTTCCAAAAATTAGTAAAAAGACAGCGGAACATGTTGTGGTGAAATTAAAAGGAAAGTTAAGTGCTCTGGCCCTCCACTCTGAATCCCCCACGGATACCGCGCCACGCCCTCCAAGTAAGTCGGCTACTACGAGAAAAATTCGTGGAGAAGCGCAGACAGCATTGGTGCATTTAGGATTTAAATCCTTTGAAGTGGAGAGGGTGCTAGATGAATTGACCGAGGACATTTGGACTCTAGATTTAGAAACCGTTATCAGATCAGCCCTCAGTGATCTTTCGGGGAATAACTTATGAACTATGAAAACACAGATATTCTAGACGCAAAATTAGCCGGTGATGAAAATGTTTTAGAAAAAACTTTAAGACCGGATTCCTTAAGCGAGTTTCCTGGGCAAGTTAAACTAAAAGAAAACCTAGAAATTTTTATTGAGGCCGCAAAAAAAAGAGGAGAGGCATTAGATCACTGCTTATTTTATGGTCCTCCCGGATTGGGAAAAACAACTTTATCTTATATTATTGCCCGCTCCATGAATGCGGAAATCAAAGTCACATCTGGGCCTGCTCTAGATAAAAAGGGAGACCTTGCTGCTATTCTGACTAATTTGAGACCTATGAGTGTGCTGTTTATTGATGAAATCCATCGTCTAAATCAAATTGTAGAAGAATATCTTTACTCTGCCATGGAAGATTTCAGCTTAGACATGGTCACTGGAGAAGGCCTCGGCGCACGTACTATGAAATTTAAATTGCCGCCGTTTACTTTGGTGGGTGCCACAACAAGAGCGGGAATGTTGACTTCTCCACTTAGAGATCGATTTGGAATTGTGGCAAGATTAGAATTTTATAATGTTGAAGACTTGGTAAAAATTCTTCGTCGTAGCGGAAAAATTCTAAACGCGGAGCTTTCTGAAGAGGGCGCGCAAGAAATTGCCAGCCGGTCCCGGGGTACACCAAGAATTGCTAATAGACTTTTAAAAAGAGTTCGTGATTACGCCACTGTTAAATTTGACGGCAAAATAACTTTACAAGCGGCAAAGCATGCACTTGAAGCTTTGGAAGTGGACAGTAGGGGACTGGATTCTATGGATAGAAAACTTTTAGAAAACATCATAGATAAATTTGGTGGCGGGCCGGTGGGAATAGACACTCTCAGTGCGACTATCAACGAAGAGCGAGAAACTATAGAAGATGTGTACGAGCCCTATTTGCTCCAGGAAGGTTTCCTCATGAAAACTCCCCGTGGCCGCTGCGCCATGCCTCTAGCCTATGAACATCTGGGACGGAAAATTCCGAAATCTTTGGCAGTAAATTTAAATCAAAATCAGCCGGATTTATTCTAAGGCCATTGAATTTTGGCACCTAATTTGAAGTTATTTCCCTTCATGAAAGCGGGCTTAGTCTCCATTGTTTTGGTGTGCGTTATCTTGTCTAACTTCCGTGCTTCTGCGACGGAAATGGGCTTTCCACCGGTATTGGGCAACGTCAAGACTGTCACTGGGAACTTCAAAGCGGATTTTTGGACTACGTTTCTTGATGTTTTAAATCAAAATAGTGAAATATTTAATTTTGTAATACCTATGGTGAGCGAAGTCGAATCCATGGAAGTCAGTTACAATTTAAAAGCACAAATTCCAGCTGAATATATGCCGGGCAGTAAACATTTAAAATTGGGATATCCAACTTGTCCCCAACTGGAAGAGGCAGGAAAGATTTTACCCGCAAAAGTCTATCTTCCTGTAGCCCTTCATGAGCTTGCTCATAGTATTTTTCATACTGTCATCAAAGACCTCTTAATAGATAGTCCAAAAAGTCCTGAAAATATTGTAGTCAGGACAAGGGTAAAAATTTTCTCCGGAGGGGAGACTATAAATAGCTACGGTCCAGAGGCCGCGTATCATGAGTTGTTTGCTGACACCGTTCCCGTACTTTTGTTAGAAAAACCAAGAGCCATTACCGATTATTTAGAGA
>JBBQPV010000136.1:0-5970 GCA_038216925.1 Bdellovibrionia bacterium | reverse complement strand
TTAAAGACCTCAAAGATGACCTCGAACCACTGAGGAAACTTAAAGCTAAATACGGAGTTTACTATGTTACGGGAAATCATGAGTTCTATTGGGATGTTAAACAATGGGAAGAAAAAAGCGCCGAACTAGGATTCAAAATATTAAACAATGCGGGAACTGAAATCCCATTACCGGAAAAGAATATTTGGATAGGTGGAGTGCCAGATATATCTGCTCATAAAATGGTTCCCGGCCTAGGTCACAGTCCAAAAGCTGCGGCGCCAGCTTCTCGACCTGAAATTTACTACAAAATATTGCTGGCCCATCAACCAAAGAGTGTCTATTTGGCTCACGAAGCAGGATTTGATTTGATGATGAGTGGCCACACTCATAATGGCCAATTTTTTCCCATCAATTTATTGGTTGGCTTTTTTAATCCTTATCATAAAGGTCTGAACAAACATAAAAACATGCATGTTTACGTAAATGTCGGCACAGGTTTTTGGGGTCCTCCCCAGCGCCTGGGTGTGGCCGCAGAGATCACTTCACTCAGTCTTAATTACGGAATTTAATCGGAAAAAATTTTAACAAGTCCTTCTGCCAGGGGCGTAATTAAATCCAGAGAAGAAAAAACTCTTCCCTCAATAATAGCAAGAGGTCCAAGCTCATGTTTTTTCTGAACCTTAATGACCAGCTTTTCACCCAATGTGAGATCTCGACGCATATTTATTTTAAAACTTTTTATGCCCACAAGAAATACTTTGGAAATATTTTGAACCTGGCTTTTGGAATCCATGACTTGCCTACAAATGGTAGAGTACCCATAGCTCTGAGCCACAAACTCCACAAAACTAGAATGGCGTAAAAGATAATCAGACATGTAAGCACCCTCTTTGAGGGTCAGAGCGCATTCCCCACTTTTTTCATCTGCATACAAAACTTCATCAATCCAAATGGCGGTGTCTCTATGGGGTGCATAATGTGAAATCTTTTCCACAGGAACTGGAAAGGTCAACTTATTCATAGATTGAATTTTGAAGTAGTTTTTTACAAGCGGCCCGGTCAGTTTTTAAATTTCCTGATTTAGGTATAGAATCTACGGAAATGAAATTCCTTTCATTAAAACTATGACCAAATTCGTTTTTTAAAGATTCAAATATGTCTTCTTTCTTCACTGACGTGGCAATTACTCCAAGTTCCTCTCCCAGTCTTTTATCTCTAATAGAAACACATATTACCTCGCCCGCACTTTCTCTACTGAGGATGTGCTCAATATATTCTAAGGAATATTTAGTTCCCCCTCGATTTAAAATTAAATCAAGACGTCCCTGGTAAGAATACATTCCATCTTCTTCCCGGCGAACCAAAACATCTTTTAGAACTACAGATGTTTGAAGTCTTATAAGCCCACTCTCAATAACTGCCGCGCAAACTGTGGGTCCTGACACTGTCACACCGCTCTCATTTACTTCCAATTTGGTCATTGGAAGTGGGAAGCCTATTTCCCCGTCTTCCTTTGGTTGTAATCCAGGGGGATGGTGAGTCACCCCCAAGCAGGTCTCCGTGGCCCCATAACCTATACTTGGTTTCTCAATACCAAGTTCAGACTTCAACTCTTTCCAAAGAGAAACTGAAACCTGGGCCCCGCCCGCAATAGCGGAATAGGACCCTCTTGGTTTGTAACCAGAACTTTTAACGGAGTTCTTTAAATCTTCAAAATGTGTGGGAGTGCCTAAGGTGAGAAGATTATGATTTTCTATCGCCATCCATTTCTGATGGAAATTTTTTCCGTACACGCCGGTTGGATTAACGAGGGGGATTTTATAAAGAATCGAATGCATGTAACCTAAAATAAGACCGAATGCATGAACTGGAGAAGGATAGCTGAAAATTTTTCCTATTCTGGATATGTCAAAAACAGATCTCATATTTCTGAGGGAGGATTCCACATTGTCTTTTGAATATAGAACCAGTTTTGGATGGGGGCTAGTGGTGCCGCTTGTGAAAACCCCCAATACGGGTCTTGCGGGATATAATCCGGGGTTTTCTGGCTGAATATTGATCGCTGAATCTCTATCCCAAGCGCCTTCAAAAGAAATCTCTTCTTTTGGTAAATATTTAATGAAACTAAAATCCCTCATTGAATGGGGACACACAATAAAAAGATCGTTGTCCATCCAACTTTGCTCTAAAGTATGAATCAATTCCTCTGAATGATGGCCACGCCACATATGAATCATCAGAGCACGCTCATCTTAAATATAAAATTGTCATCATTCCACATGTCTCCGGCAACTGCTGACGTGAACCCTTTGCGAGTGTTTTCCAATGTCATGGTTTTTTTCATCTGCTCTACAAAATTACCGTTATAAAAAAGGGAAATGAGTTTATGGAACCTGGCCACGCCCCTATCCATGTCAGAGTTATATTTCATATGACCGTCTTCAAACGAGATGAGCCGATTATTTTTGAGTGCATTACCTAAAATAGAAGATGCAAATTTCGCAGAAGTACAACTCACGTGAACTCCTGAAGAAAAAATGGGATCTAAAAAAACAGCCGAATCCCCAATGAGAATCCACCGATCCCCGGCGTAAGATTCGCAGCGGTGGGAGTAATTTGAAATGACAGTGATTTCTGAAACCCGCTCGGCATTCTTCATATAGCGCCGTAGACGGGTGCTAGAGTTTAAATTCTCCATCAAATATGCACTTAAATCGCCCTTACCTTTATACTGTTCAGAGTGGCATACAACTCCAACAGACGTTATTTCTCCCTTGAAAGGTATAACCCAAGCCCAGCTTTGCTCGGGAAGTAAACCTATGACAATATCTCCCTCACTCTTTCCAGAAAATCGTTCTACTCCGGTAAAGTGAGCAAAGACTGCCACGTTGTTGAGATCTTCATTTGATTTTCTTAATTTAAAATGTCGGCCTAATAATGAATCCCGTCCGGTCGCATCGGCTATAAATTTACTTTCAAAATCACCGTCTGTGGTCTGCACCGTTACATGGGACTGAGAAAATTCCACAGTTTTGAGTCGTGCAGGCTGATAAACAGTCGCACCACATTTTCGGGCATGATCTAAAAGATCTTTGTCGAACTCTGAACGCTTTACTTCAAAAGCCATGGGGATATCTGGATTAAATCCGTCTTCAAATCCAAAATAAATTTCTGTGTCATCGTCACGGTAATCGATGAATCGGGCGCCGTATTTTTGAATGTATTTTCCATTATTGAGTGTATTAAAAAATCCCGACTCTTTAAATATAGGCATAGTACTGGGGAGAAGAGACTCGCCGATGTGAAATCGCGGAAATTCTTCCCGCTCAAATAGACCGACATCATAGCCCCGGTTAGCAAGGAGTGCTGCCAATGTGCTCCCCCCAGGTCCGCCTCCCACAATGATGACATCATGGGTTTTCATAAATTTAGAAATTCTCCACCGTATTCCATCGCCACATGCTTGAGGTTTTCTGACAAATTTTTGATGTTTTCTCCCAGTGATTGGTCTCTTTTGATATGGGGCACATGGGTTCTTACTAAATTATAAAAATAAACTGCGTCTTTTCCTTCTAATTTTATGTCTCTTAAATCCAGTGCCTGAGCTAGGCAAATTAAATATTGAGCCTGAATTGTAAAGAGCGTCCCCAACATATCAGAACACCGCACCGCCGCCGTCATCCCTAAGCTGACCTTATCTTGGTTGTGAGACTCAGAAGACCGGGAAAAAATGGAATTGGGAATACTTTGTGAGAGTAGATCTGAAGTCAGAGCTGAAACAGATTGATGCAGTCCCTTCAGTCCGTGGTGAAGAAAACGTTCAGATTCTGGCAGTGAGGGCCAATCGGCAAGATTTGGTGTTAAGCCGCGATTGGATTTGTCGTCTATTAAATAGGTCAGCTGGCGATCCTGTAAATCGGCGATATGGCCAAGACAGATTTTCAAATAATCCATGCTATGCGCAAGATATCCGCCGTAAAAATTCCCACCCATCTCTAATTTTCCATCCTCTGAAATGAGAGGGTTATCACTGGCGCTATTTATTTCTTGTTCAAGCCACGTCCACGCGTTTTCAATGGTTTCTAGTACAGGTCCTAAAATCTGCGGAACGCATCTCAGAGAATATCGATCTTGTACAAATTCAGACGTGTGTCCATCGTTGACCGAAACATCTTGCCCACGAGCTGCTTTATAAGATTCCCTATTTAATAAATCTCTTACAACACGGGCTACTTTTTTTTGCCCCTCATGCTTTTTTGCTTTTTCATTTACCAAAACGCCAAAAGGTTCTGTTTTTCCCCCAAGGGCCATGCATAACCAACTTGTTGTAAGGGTTGAAAGATTTAAAATAAACCGCGATTGCTGCAAATTATTTAAACATAATCCCGCCATAGCAGAAGTTCCGTTAACAAGAGCTAAACCCTCTTTTGCCTTAAGGACATAACTGGCGATCCCGGCTTCTTTAAGAATTATTTCCGTCGCTATGGGCCCTTTTTTAGAATGAAGATAGCCTTGTCCTTGGAGTGCTTGAGCCACGTAAGAAAGTGGGATTAAATCACCGCTTGCACCCAAAGATCCCTCCCGCGGAATGACAGGGGTCCAATTATTTTCTAAATACAATTTCATTCTCTCGATGAGGGATACTGAAACTCCGGAATAACCTCTGCATAAAGATTGGAGCCTGATTAGAAGCACAGCACGGGATGCACTTTCAGAAAGCAGCGGCCCAGTGCCGCAATTAAGATAAAGCACCAGGTTTTTTTGTAACTCCTCTGCTTGCTCAGCTTGTATTACCCTAAAGCAGCTGTCACCAAAGCCGGTGGTGACTCCGTAGACGGGAACTCTTTTTTCTATGAAATCATAAAGTTTTTTATTAGCGGCATGGATTCGCTCTAAAGTGGAATCTGTAATGGAAATTTGAGTAAATGGAGTGGAAATAAATTTCAAAACAGAATTTATTTTTAAGTGGTCTTCATTAATTGTGAGAGTGTTCTGCAAAACTGCTCCTTTCCAAAGACACCAAATCTTCTAAACTTATAGCAGGGCCGCCAGAAATCATTTCGATACATCCCACCTTGACTCTATTTTCTGTCTTTGTAACAGTCACTATCCAAATCACCGGGTACCTTTCCCCCACAAGGTGAAATCCTTCCACCAGCCCTTCTAGGAAGGTGTGAGGATCTTTTTGAATGGTAATCACCGGCCCTGACCATTCCATAATCTGACAGAGTAAGGAACAACGTACGTTTGGGAGAGTATGTACAAAAAGTGATGGACTCAATGCCCCAGTTTGCACAAATTCCCGATCGGTATAATTAGAGGCGGATGGACTAGCAGAAATAACAAGGTGAGGGGGAGATAGTAGGTTTTTCCAGACATATCCTGCCTCAGCGAGGGCATAAGAATAAGCGTCAAGCTGAGACCACCTCATGATCTGATTTGCCCATTTTGGTTGTCCCAATGGGGGAAATACAACCTCCAAGGAATTTGAGTTTAATCCCACCGGCTTATTCAATGGTCGGCCCCTTCAGGAAAACAGCTCCATGGACTCCGCCAAATCCCAATGAACTAATGAGAATATTTTGTGGGGAAAATTTTCGATCGCTCCCATGTATCAAGTAAGTAGATTTAAAGCTGGGATCTAAGCGTGAAGTGGTGGCAATACCAAAAACTGCACGGTGCTTTAACATCATGCACCCTGCGATGATATCCATAGCCGCGCTGGCCCCTAAAGTGTGACCGATACTCCATTTTGTGCACGTCACCGGAACTCCATTGGGAAATGCAGTGCTAAACACGCTGTCTTCTACTTCATCATTGGAAACCGTTGCCGTTCCATGGGCAATGATCACATCAGGAATCACTTTTCCCTTGGCACATTTAATCACTTTGTTTAGACTTACTCCCTATTGAGACGGTCTTGTCACCGCTAATCCCTCTTTAACAAAATCGACTCCGGCTATTTCCGCAAACCATTCACCTGGGATA
>JBBQPV010000135.1:0-5996 GCA_038216925.1 Bdellovibrionia bacterium | reverse complement strand
AATCAGTTAATATTTCTTCCTCACTTCTTTGCGGATCCAACTCTTTATAAACCTTTTTCCAAAAAAAAAGTTAGCCTGTGCAAGAAATTGGCGAATAGGTTTATTACTCTCTAATTTAGTGTAAATTTCTTTTCTTATTTTACTTGTTACGGCATACAAGGCTCGTTCATTTGCAATGGCCTGAGGTGATTCGATTCCGACGACTAAAGCACTCCTGAACATTTCCGGGTGGCGGTCTGCAAGATATCCAGATTCACCGAACATCAATAAGCTCGCCTCTTCAAATTGCTCATAATGAGGTAAATTTAATTGTTCTATTTTTAATTTCTTATCCGATTCAATTGCTTTAGCGAAGTTAAAAAATTTCTCTGCGTCAGGCCCATCTTCAACGGCTGTGAACTGCAGTTGGTTTTTTGAAAGCAGGAGCTTTAAAGTTACCAAATCTTGTTTGGCATCTCTAATGGCGTCTTTATTTTCAACTAAAATTTCACTGAGCCTGGATAAAAGGTCATGCTTGCTGATTTTTGTTTGAGAACTATAAAGTTCTTTTAATTTTTTTGGAACGCCTCTATCGCCGTGGTTGTGACCTACAATGATGATTCTTCGTCCGTAGGGAAATGTGATGGATTGTGATCGGTGTGCCACCGGAGTGCCACCCATCGGCTTAAGTTCACAGATTTCCGAGCTTTTGTTAGCCAGCGCTAACGCCCAAGAAGGGCTAACAGCTGTAAAAGAAATAAGCAGCAGAATCAAATGAGATGCATTTAAAATCATGATTTTCATCTGATTTTACTTTAATGCATCGACTGTACCCGGAATTAAAGACTAGTGACCGCTACTATCTAGTAGGCGATCTAAGGAGGAAGTTCGAATGAAGTCATCAAGGGAACGGGCCGGAGGGAAAGGGTTGATTATTAAGCGCGGCCGCAATTCCTCAGAAATTTCGATTCAACTGACGACTTGAAATCAAATGGTTATTTGTCAGAACTAAATACAAACTGACTTGTTGAATTATTAATGTTCACAAGGATTATAACCACTTTCTCGGCCAATTTGATTGAATAAGTTCCATCGCTGGTAGGCAATAGGTTCTGCATTTCCTTTGAAAAATCGCCAGTACCCATAATTGTTGTTATGTGGCCACTTCCAATTTGATTTATACGGCCTTGAGTCCATTTTCCGCTCGACTGAAAATCTGAACCAGATGCGACAACCATTCGACAGCTAGTCATTGTTTGTTCAATATTTTCGCAATGAATTTGGAATTGACCATTTGAAAGGGAAAAGTCTTTAACATGACTAGTATTATTAGTTTTCTGCAGAGTATTTAAATCTTTGAAAAACTTGTACAAAATACCACCAGTACCAGTTTCGGCCACATAAAATTCGGCGAGCTTCTCGTCTGGCGATATCTGCGTCTTATATTCAATACTTCCGAATGCGTTTAAAGACGAAATCGACAGAACTGCTAAAATACTAAACCGAAAAATCCGCATATCTACTCCCCTTGCATGTGAAAGAGAAACCTTAACATAGCATTTCAGGGATTCAAAGGTTTAATGAATGTAAAAACTAGGATGTTATCGGAGCCTTTTCTTTACGCACGCCTTTGTCTAATAACAAAATAGTTTTATGGCAACCAATGCCCCGAATCCCAGTAGTGAGTGGACCCACACAAAACACCGCAGTCGACTACAGTCACATTAAGGTGCCTCATCCCCGTGCCTTGAAGGTCGTCCACTATGACCACCGCCACCAAATCCAAATGAGCTAGAAGATTCGCTGGTGTTATAAACAGGAATTTCTCTCTTGGGCATGGCAAATGGTTTTATAAGGTTTGCGTCCTGGGGATTGAAATAAGAACCGGCAAAACTTGTTTCTCCAAAAGTCATAATATTCTGGAGTGACTTTTCATTTCGTGTCGCAAGTCCCACCGAGCGATCAATAAATGCCCAGGCTTTCTTCAGTGTAACCATGACTTCAAGTGCTGCCATAAAAGGTAAATCTCCACTCTTAAGTTCTACATCCAAATTCTGCACGAGATTTTGAATCACTTCTTTACGCAAATTGAAATAGGCCATGGTTTTAGGAATGAGTACATCTGAACTTCGATAATCTTCCCACACCTGATCCAAACTTCCGTTCATAATTTCCAGAAGACGCTCTGCTTTTAAAACAACGGCTTCAACAGATTTAGCGCTCCCTTGGGTTTTAACACTTACAATTTGTTGTCCTTGAAACGGGATTCCGTTGTACGCCATGAATCTAACATTCGCACTAGCGGCATTAACTTCAATCACCACATCACGAAGTGTTGGGATAATGGCTTTTTTATTTTCATTCCACTGCGCCACCGTTTTGGTGGTCATTTTGCTAGCTGCAAAAGTACACGTGCGGTAACCAGGCAAGGCCATTTCATTTCTTCGCTGAATCAATTGTTCAAAAGACGCAATTTTATCAAGACCTCGGCCTGCCTCTTTTAAACCCTCGCTGTCCGTGCAATCCACAAGGCGGAAATTTCCTTCCCATGTGACACGGTCATCCTGTGCCGATTCAAGTTTGAGATCACGCAAAGGAAGAGAAGAGAACCCTGTCATTTGGAGTTGCATCTTAAACTGACTCCCACCTTGAAGGAGGCGTCCAAAATTAATTTGAACTCCAACATTTGCAGCTTCACTATTGATTTTAGGAATTGCTTGGCCAGTCCCAGACTTCGCAAGTTCAATCCCCATCCCAAAAGAGGTTTTTTCTTTGGCGTATGAGTCGCCACTGCTGTTACAGCTCTTTTCCCTTATTACTTGTGATCCCGCTTCATACATGGGGCGATTCTTAGGAATAAAGGTGGTGACCGGCCAGACACCTTGCGCGCCAATCTCCACAAGCTCTCCCTCTTTACATTCTACAGTCATGTTCTTTTGTGTCTCCACATACTCATAGGAATTGGCGGTATAGTGTTTTGCACCAAGAATTTCCGTAAACACCATAGATGCAACTTCACTCACCATCCCATGACCGTAACGGCTTCCACAATTGTCCTGATAAGTTTGCGACTTTACCCTAGCCGAGGAAACTTTTAGAACTGGCCGACCTACTATTTTGATGGCGCTTTCGGCCTCAAAACTGGTTGCCGTGGTAGCGCCTGTGACGCAAACCAACTGTCCCTGACTCAAAAAACCAGAAATGGTTCCAGTGTAGAGCGGTTTACCTGGCCCTGATATCTCAAACAGACTGCGTAGCGCATCCGGATCCACTCGTTCAATTTTATCTTGTGCTTGGGCTAGTGGAACAAAAAGGGTTCCAAGTAGAGTCAGAGTAGCGGCAAATTTAATTGTGTAATTCATTTTATTCTCCAGTTTTTAAAATTTATTCTGTAACCATATACTTGCGGCGTCCTTCGATGCGGCAAGCATACTTTCCATTTTCATGTTGATAAACATGGCCGGCGGCCTCATATTCTTTTTCCACTATGAGATTTCGCATTTGTAAAACCGAGTCTCGGCAAAAATCCCGCGCCGGTTTCAAATCAGTAAAAAAACCTTGTTCCTCATTGGCCGTGTCCAGAAGTACACGATTCATCAAATCAGGGTTGAGTATCAGCTCATCTCGGACAAGAATACGGTAGCCGTAGGCCATGGTCGCATACTCACGGAACATTTCCATCTTCACAGGCTTATTAACCACAATGGCTTTCTCGCTGACCTCTTTGTCATTTGCTTTGCCTGAAGCAGAGGCGATAAAGAGGAGATCAATGCCTATATTTATGGAGCGATCCTGGGTGGAGGTTGTTTTCCCTTCATAAACCTCTTCATTGTGAACCTCAGTCCAGCGATATGTTTCTTTGCCGGAGCGGGCAAGTAACTCGCACGTTACATATTTATATTCTGTTTGATAGGGGGCCGACAATTTCTGACACTGATCAAGGGCCGTATACGGATTAGCGAAAGAGTAGCGTTCGTCGTTAGCGAGCACTCTCCAACCTTCAGGCGCATCGTTTGCGGAGACGATTTTGCGAGGAGCAAGTTTAGCCACAATATTTGACGGCCCATAAAATTCCGCCAGTGCCTCAGGATGTTGATCGAGATAATTCAAGAGAGTCCGACTGCTAGGATAAAAGACTCGATCGAACTTACCACTCAAGCCAGCAATCTCGTGGTGAACTTTTGCGATTTTCAATTTAGGATCTCGAATCTGATACCATTCCCACGCCGTCACTTCTAATGAACTGTTAGGTCCATCGTTCACAGCCGTCAAAATCTGGCCATCCAATGAAGCCTGACGTACAACACTAATATTAATATATGGTTTCTCTTGGCCTAAGATCCGGCGCACGGTACGATCGTATTCAGATTTGGAAAGTCCGTCTGGAAGTGCAATGCCATACTTTTTAATAAATTCTGGCAAGAGTTCCGCAACGTGCTGAATTTCCAGTTGCACCGCACTTCCGCCGCCTCGTTCTTGAACTGCAGAACCAAGGCATGGAGTGAGAACTGTCAAGGCCATGATAGCCGCGGTTACAAAGTTTAAATTTGATATTTTCATTAATCTACTCCTTTAAAGTATTTTTATCTTTTAAATTGTCGCTGACCGGAAACAACGCCAGCTGCAATACATAAACTAAACTAAGCGGTTTCTCTTGCTCCTGCGCGAGTCGGGCGATTCTTCTTCTAAACTGAGTTATTTCGTTTTTCATCTTGGGAACAAAGTCTTTGTTACAGGCAAAAAGAAGTGAAGTATGGTCCCTGGAACTTTTCGAGTCCCGCCACAGCGAAGCTTTGGAAAGGTCCATTAACTCTTCCTGATAATTTCTAAGAGCAGTGGAAGTAAATTCAGAATCTAGAATGTTTGATGAGTCCCCTAGGGCGTTTTTCAATTTTCCGGTGCGGTCAAGTTTGATAAGTCCCGCACGCTTGAGTCGCTCAAGGGCTAAGTTGATGATGGTCTTCGAAACCCCGAGCTTGGTGGAAATCCACTGAGCGTCGCTCTCAAAATTTTCAAGAGACGTCAATTCTAAGATGGCATCGTGATACCAATCAGACAAAATATGAAATGTGTCTTCATTTAATTGCCGAAATTTTGGGTCTGGAGTTTGAGATTCAATTTTATAAACTTCATCCGGAGACATGCCGAGAGCTTCTATTAAACTGAGTTTCATTTTACGAGTGATGGATCTTCGTCCACGTAAAACCTGGGAGAGGCTAGAGTCATTCATTTTTAAATCTCGAGCAAAAGATCTCAGAGAGTACTGAGGATTTTTCCGAAGACGAGATTTAAATTCAGTTCTGAGAAGCTCAAGAAAGCTCGTATCTATAGTTTCAGTTTGCATGGGCGCAATATAAGAGTAGGGCATAACACATTGCAACGTATTTTGCCGCAAAGTGCGGCAGCTCACTGCCGCAGCTAAATTTTGCAGGGTTGCCTATGAAAACTTCGATGTCTAGTTTACGAATTCATTTCAATAAATCCCCTTGAAATAGGACCAACTAGGTACTATTAGTTGAGTCATGATAAAAATCAGTAAAATCGCAGATTACGGCATCGTTGTGCTCACGCATATCGTTCGGCACACGGATAGAGAGTACTGGACGGCTAAGGACCTCTCGCAGATGACGGGTGTTCCGCTTCCCACAGTGGGAAAAGTACTGAAGATTTTATCCCGTGGAGAAGTCCTTCAGTCCGCCCGTGGGAGTTTAGGTGGGTACAAGCTCATGGTCCCGTCGGAAAAACTAAATCTAGCTAATGTCATACAGGTTCTGGAAGGTCGCCTTGCACTCACTGAATGTAGTGAGAAGGGTAATAAAGGTTGTAGTCTTCACATGTCTTGTATGAATAAATCCAATTGGCAAAAAATCAACAGAGCTATTTATCAAGCGCTGGAAAGAGTAAGTTTGGCAGACATGTCGCGGCCTTTAATTCAGCCCCTTAATGATTTCAGAATAGGGGGAAACCTTGTCCACCAAAGATAGTTCAATAAAAGAGTTTACAGATAAAGAGTATCA